>JAITKC010000123.1 GCA_031278665.1 Bifidobacteriaceae bacterium
GGCTGGGTCTGCCGGGCTGGGCGGCCAAGCTGATTTCGATGGCGCTGGTGGCCGCCGTCAACTTCGTCGCCCTGCGGAACTGGGTCTTCAAGCGCCCGGGCGGGCGCTGACGCGAGCCGGGCCGGCGGCCGGGCTTGGCGTGGTCTAGAGTTTGGGGAGGCGAAACCAGGCCGCGGCATTGATTGGAGGCGCCCGAACGTGGCTCTTGACCGGAATCCCGACTGGTGGCGCGACGCCGCCGTGTACCAGATTTACCCGCGATCATTCGCCGATTCGAACGGCGACGGCATCGGCGACCTGGCGGGCGTGACATCGCGCGTGCCCTACCTCGCCGAACTCGGGGTCGACGCCGTCTGGCTGTCCCCGTTCTACCCGTCCGCGCTGGCCGACGGCGGCTACGACGTCGACGACTACTGCGACGTGGACCCCCGGATCGGCACGCTGGCGGACTTCGACCAGATGGTCGCGGCCCTGCACGAGCGGGGCATCAGGGTGATCGTCGACATCGTGCCGAACCACTCCGGCGCCGGGCACAAGTGGTTCCAGGAGGCGTTGGCCTCCCCGCCCGGCTCGCCCGAGCGCGCCCGCTACGTCTTCCGCGACGGCCTGGGGCCGGACCGGTCCCAGCCGCCCTCCGACTGGACGGCCGCGTTCGGCGGCCCGGCCTGGGAGCCGGTCGGCGACGGGCAGTTCTATTTCCACCTGTTCGACCCGGCCCAACCGGACTGGAACTGGCACAACCCCGAAGTCCGGGCCGAGTTCGTACGCGTTTTGCGCTTCTGGGCCGACAAGGGTGTCGACGGCTTCCGGGTCGACGTGGCGGACTCGCTGGCCAAGGATTTCAGCGCCGACCCGCTGCCGAGCGCGGCCGAGGTCGCCCTGATCCCGGCCGGCCCGGACCACCCGTATTACGACCGCGACGAAGTCCACGACATCTACGCGGAATGGCGGGCCGTGTTCAACAGCTACGACCCGCCGCGCGCCGCCGTCGGCGAAGTCTGGGCCGAAGACCCGGCCCGGCGCATTCGCTACGCCAACAAGAACGGGTTGGGCCAGGCGTTCAACTTCGGCCTGCTCCTGGCCGATTTCGACGCCGCCGAGTTCCGCCAACTGATCGACCGCGACCTGGCCCAGGACCGGGCCACCGGCTCGTCTTCGACTTGGGTGCTGTCCAACCACGACAAGATGCGCCACGCCTCGCGTTACGGCCTGCCCGCCGTCGCCGGCGAGAGCCGCGAGATCGCCCGCAACTGGTTATTGGCCCGGGGCCGCGAGCCGGTCGAGGACACCGCCCTGGGCCTGGCCCGCGCCCGCGCCGCGAGCCTTGCGATCATGGCCTTGCCCGGTTCGGTTTACCTTTACCAGGGCGAGGAGCTAGGTCTCCGGGAGGTCGCCGATTTGCCCGATGACGTGCGCCAAGACCCCACTTTCCGGCGCTCCGGCGGTTACGACGTGGGGCGCGACGGCGCTCGCGTGCCGTTGCCGTGGTCGACTGACGGGCCGAGTTTCGGTTTCGGGGCGGGCGCGGCCCATTTGCCGCAGCCCGAATGGTTCGCCCGCCACGCCGTTTCGGCCGAGCAGGCCGATCCCAACTCGACGCTGAATCTGTATCGCCGGGCGCTGGCGGCGCGGCGCGAACTGCTCGGGCGCCCGGAAGTCCAGGCCGTCGAAGTATTCGAATGGGTCGCCTCGCCGGCCGGGACCCTGCATTTCAAGCTCGGGCCGTGGCATTGCCTGATCAACTTCACGGCCGACTCCGGCCTGGCGCCGCCGGACGGCCGGCTGGTGGTGGCTTCGGCCGGCTTCGGCCGGGACGGTTTGTTGGCCGCCCCGGGCGCGGCTTGGGTTGTGGTCTAGCGCCAAGGGCGGCGGCCGGGACCGCGACGGGCGGATTGGGAAATGCGCCGCGGCGGCGGCGTTGCCGCCGTGGCGCGTCCATAAATTCAGGCCCGCCTGGCGGGCGCTCGAGTCAAATCGTTTGGCTCAAGAGCGATGGATCAACCTGCGCAGGTCGTGGATTGAGACGGGCTGGGCGGCCGCGCGGGCGGCGGTCGCCGTGGCTTTCCATTCGGCGCCAACCGGGGTGCGGTCGAATTCGTGCTCAAGACTTTGCGCGGTGTGGGGCTCGGCGAACACGGCCTCGATTCTTTCCACCAGGTCGGCGAGTTCGGCGAGGGTCAGTTCGTCTGCCCAACTCGCGGCGCCCGTCTGCAGATACACGATGACTTCGCGCTTTTCGTGGGGGGACAGCGAGTCAAGGGCTGCCAGCAACTCTTGACTGATCATGAAAGGAATTGTAGAGGCCGTGTCTGGCGGGCGGGCAGTATTTCCCCCTGGTTGGGCGTGGTCAATCAGTTGCCTGTTTCCTCAAGTTGCGTAGAACTGCGGAGCGAGTGGGACTCTAGTCCCAGGTCGGAGGGAGTTTTGCGGCCGTTTGTTAGTATGGGCGGTTCGGCGGGCAAGCCGCCAAACGAACTGAGGGGACGGGCGTGGACGACTTGGGTTTAGTGATCTCGTTGGCTGTTTTCGGCGTCGGCGCGCTGTTCTTGGCGCTGGCCGGGATCATGTTCAGGATCCGGGCGATCGCCAATCGCAAGGCCTGGGACGGCGGAACTGTGCCGTTGACCGTCATCGGCCTGATCGTCGCGGCCGTCGGCTTGGCGCTGATCTACTTCAACTACCCCGCCTGACGGCGTTCCGGGCGGCCCTCGCCGCTGCGACTCTCGCCTGGGCGGCCGGCTAGTCAACTCCGCTCGCCGCGCCTGCGGCGGGCCGCGAGCAGGATCAGGACGCCGCCGGCCAACAGGCCGCCGGCCGCCCCGACCAAACCGACCAGTCCGGCGGCGCCGGTGAAGGGCAGTTCCGGGGTGGCCACGATAGGCCGCTCGGACGGCTGGGCCGGGGCGGCCAAGTCAGGCCGTTCGGACGGCTGGGCCGGGGCGGCGGCGTCAGGCCGCTCGGACGGCGGCTCCGACGGCTGAGTCTCGGACGGCGGCTCGGACGGCTGAGTCTCGGTCGGCGGCTCGGACGGCTGGGGCTCGGGATCGACGGCGTCCGGCGAATCGGCCACCGTGAATTGGGCGCTGACGGCGCCCGAAAGCGGGCCGCTGGCCTTCACGTCGCGTTCGCCGGGGGCGGCATCGGCGGCCAGGGTCCAGGTGAAGACCACGGCCCCGTCCGGGCCGGCGACCTGGGCGGCGACCTGGGCCATCGGCCGGGCGCCGGCGGCGTCCGGGTCCAGTGTCACGATCTCGCCCGGCTGGAAATTGCGTCCAGTGGCGGTTTGCTCTTGGCCGGCGCGAAGCGCGGATTCGGCAAGCTCCAGGCGCGGCAGTCCAACCCGCCAGGTGGTTTCGGTCCGGTTGCCGGATGGGTCCTCGGCCGTGATCGTCAGCCTGTCGCCCTCGCTCGCGGCCGGCGTCAAGGAACACTCCCAACTAAGGTCTTCGCCGACCACCCCGCCGCACAGGACCGCGCCCGTCTCGTCTTGGACGGTGATCGTGTCGCCGGGGCTTTCGCCCGTGCCGACGATCTGGCGGCCGTCAGTTGGATCGACTGCCGCCAGACCCGGGGCCACCGCGTCGGCGGTCAGGTTGGCGGGCGGGGAGGTGTTGCCGGCGGCGTCTTGGATAGTTGTCTCGACAGTCCGGCCGTGTTCGAGGGGCGGGTCGAGGGGGCAGTTGAACGTGCCGTCGGGTTCGACTTGGGCGCGGCAGAGTTGCTCGCCGGTGGCCGGGTCGGTGACTATGACGGCGAGGTCGCCGGCGGCGGCGTCGGCCAGGTCGTCCGCGGCGACTCGGCCGGCGACGCCGGCGCCGTTGCTGGCCTCGAGGGTCGGCCCGGCGGGGGCCTGCGCGTCGGTGAAGACGACTATCGCCTGGGCGGCGTCCGGCGCCCAGTTGACGCCGTCGGCCAGCTGGATCGGCTGGCCGCCGACCAGGGCCGTGACGGCGTGCCGCCCGGCCAGGCCGAGAAGAGTCAGCCGCGCCAGGCCGGGCTCGGCCGCCTGCCCGGACGAGCCGGACGAGCCGGACGAGCCGGACGAGCCGGACGAGCCGGACGAGCCGGATGAGCCGGATGAGCCGGCGGCGTCATAGTCGACTAAGCCGGCCTCCACGACCACATCGGCCGGTCCAATCAGGGCCGGGGCGTCCTGGTCCCCGGGCAGCCAGACGCCGTCCGGCAGGCGGAAGACCACCTGGCAGGCGACCGGCTGGGCGCCGAGCCAACAGGACGCCAAGTTGCCGTGGGCGTCGCGCAGGGTGGCGCTGACCGTCAAACCGGCCGGGTCGTCGGCCCGGGCCGGGGCGGCGGGGCTGGTCAACTCGGCTTCGGCGGCGGCCGGAAGGCCGCCGGTGAACAGCGCCTGGCGGCGGTGTTCGGTTCCGCCCGCTTCGGTCGGGATCGGCTCGGCGCCGAGGTCCAGGCCGATCGAGGCCCAGCCGGCCCGGGTGGCCGCGACGCGCAGCACCGCCCGCCCGGTCCCGTCGGTCGGATAGGCGCCGGCGGCGCAGGGGCCGGCCTTAGGCCCGGCCGCCACAAAGACGCCATCGGGCAGCGCCGGCGTCACGCAGGCGCCGGCGACCGGCTGCGGGGCGGACCCGACCAAGTTGTTGACGGTCGCGGTCAGCGTATAGGAGGCGACGCCATCGGCCACCACCCGGTCCGCCGCCGGATCGCTGGGCTCCAACCTGAAACTGGAGGCGGCCGCCTCGCCGGCGCCGGAGTCGAATAGGACGTCGCCGCCGCCGGCCGCGAAACTGTCGGCGCCGGCGCCCACCCGAGCGCTGACCGGGAAGGCGCCCTGATAGGCGGAGATCACGCCGACCTGGGCCAGGCCGGCCGTGTAGAGTCCGCCGATCAGGCACTCGGCCGCCGGATCGGTTGGGTCGGCCGGCGCCGCGGCGCAGGTCGTGACGGTGATTTGCTTGCCCGATGCCGTCGCGCCGGCCCCGGCGAAGACCGGCGTTCCAGCGGCGCCCGGCCAAGCGGCCGGCACTTCGAAAGTCACCGAGGCGCCCGACACCGGGTTGCCGTGCTGGTCGACTACGACCACGCGGGCCCAGGAGCGGTCGGCCAGGTTGTTGGCGACCGGACCGGCGAAGGTCTCAAACGTCGCGGCGGTGGCCTCGGCGCTGATCGGGCCGGGGCCGAAGCGGACGGTGAACGGGTCGCCCACAGGCGCCCAGGCGTTAGTTAGCCAGACCTCGACCCGGCCCTGGAATTCGCCCGCCAGCGGCGAGTGGAGGAGCCAGCTGTGGGCGCCGGGCGAAGCCGAGCCGATCTCGCCGGAAACCCCTTCGGGCGAGCCGTCCGCGACCGCGACGGCGGCCGGCAAGCCGGCCAGGCGGACCGGAATGGCCGGCACGGGCAGGCCGGAGGCCGAATTGACGTTGACCGTCAGCTCGAACGAGTCTGCCGGGCTGGTCCCGGCCGGGACCGAGACGTCGGCGCCGAGGACTGGGTCGGCGGTGTCGGGCGAGATCGACCAAGTCGACCGCGCCTGGTCCGCCAAGCCGTTGGTGAAGGACACCGGGGCGGGCGAGCCGGTCACCGCGATCCCGTCCAACCGGGCGGTCACCAAGAAGGTGCCCGGTTCGGGCGAGGTGAACTCGACCACCGCCAGACCGGTCTGGAAGACTCCGTCGACCAGACAGCGCTCCAGGCCCTCGGCCTCGTCCTCGGGACCGCAGGTGGTCACCAAGGCCGTGGCGGCGGCCGTGCCTTTGACAAACGGCCCGGGCGCCTGGGCGGAGCCGCCCTCGATCGCGAAGACGACCGGCTGGCCGGCCAGCGGGTTGCCGAAGGCGTCGACGGCGACGACGCGGGCCGAGTGGGCTGAGGCGTTGTCAGCCGGCACCGGGTTGACCGAGACTTCCAGTTTCGATGTCGCCGGGTCCGGCGCATTCGCCTCGAACGCCAGCGCCACCGGGCTGCCGCCGACTATCCGGTCGCCGGCGTAGAACGCGCAGCCGTACCATGGGCCGGCCTTTGTGCTGGTGAACGGCACGGTGGCGTGGCCCGTCCGGTC
This sequence comes from Bifidobacteriaceae bacterium, assembly GCA_031278665.1. Taxonomy (GTDB): domain Bacteria; phylum Actinomycetota; class Actinomycetes; order Actinomycetales; family WQXJ01; genus JAIRTF01. Next base: position 6,032 of record JAITKC010000123.1, read on the forward strand.
GGTCAGGGCCGACCCGAACTGAGTCATGGCATCCGCGGCCTGGCGGCAATAGGTTTCCGGATCGGTCTGCGGCCGGCCGTAGAAGAAGCGGTACTGAATTGGCGCCTGGGCCTGCTCGACCGGGTTGTCGAAGGCGTCCAACAACTCGACCTGGACCTGGTATGAGGCCGGCGATCCGCCGACTGTCAGCGGCCCGGCCGGAGTGGCGCTGAGACGCGACCGCAAAGTCGAGATCGGGCCGGCGACGAACTCGGCGACGGCCGGCGAGTGCCGCTCGATCGCCGTCCAGTCGCCTTCGCCGCCAAGGCGCGCCTCGGCCGTGACGGCGTGGCGGCCGGCCTGGGTGGCGGTGACCGTCAACTCGGCTCGGCCGGCGGCGTCGGCCGGCGTCTCGAACAGTTCCAGGCCGGCCGGCTCGCCCTCGGCGGTCAACTCGGCCGGGAAGCGGAAGCGAACCGTCGCACCCGGCAGCGGATTGGATTGGGCGTCGAGAACATAGGCCCTGATAGTCAAAGACGCCGACCCGTCGGCGACCGCGCTGGCGGCCGGACCCTCCAGATATGACACGCCGGCGGCGACCGGGCCGGCCACGAACTCGACCGGCGCCTCGGCCGGGCTGACGGCGGCCGAGCCGAGTAGCGCCCGCACCGCGTACAGCCCCGACCGCTCGGACACCAGCGTGACGCTGACTTGGCCGGCGGCGTCGGCGACGTGGGGAGCGGCCTCGAGGACGCGGACCGGACCGGTTGGCGTGATCGTCACGGCCACGCCCGGCACCGCCAGGCCGGCCGAGTCGCGCACCGACACGACCGCGGTCCAGGAGTCGGCGCCGTCCGCCAACACGCCGGCGTGGCCGGCGCCGAAGGCGGTGGTCGGCCGGACGTCCAGGGTCGACCGGCTTGGGTCGGGAGCGCCCGGTTCGAAGTCCAGTGTGGCCGAGCCGACTTCCAGGCCGGCGACGAAGGCGGTCACGGTGACCGCCTCGCCGCCGGCGGCGGCGTCGACAATATCGATCCGGGCCACGCCCGCCTCCGATGAGAGGACTTCGACGCTCTGGCCCGCGCCCGGCGCGCCGATAATCCGGGCCTGGCCGCTGACGCTGAAAATGACCGGCTGGTCGGCCACCGGATTGCCGCCGACAACCGCGTCCGCCACGACCACCTGGGCGAAGTGGGCGGCCAGGCCGTCGGCCAGGACTGGCGCGCCGGCCGAGGAGGTGAACCAACTGGCCTCGGGCTCGGCCCGGTCGGCTTTGAAGGCGGCCGTCAAAGTGGCGCCGACTTGGCCGGAGGCGACCCAGGCTTGGATCTCGTAGAGGCCGGCCTGGCTGACGGTCCAAGCCGGCCAGAAAGCCACGCCGTCGACCGAGTAGACGGTCTGCGAAGCCGACCAGGCGCTGGCGCCGGCCAGGCGCCAGCGGAAGACGACCGGCGCCGAGGCGTCGGTGTAGAGGTTCCCGGAGGCGTCGAACAGTTCGACTCTGGGGGTGTGGAACTCGCGCCGGACGGTTTTCAGGCCGTCGGCCGTCGGCAGGTCGAAAGTCGACCGGCCGGCCGACAGCCCCGCGTTGACGAACACGACATCGGCCGGACTGCCCTCGGTCAGGGCCACTCCGGCGGCCTCGGCGGTGACCTGGTAGGCGCCCTTGACCAACGAGACGAGCAGCAGTTCGGCCACGCCGGTGGCGTCCGGGGCGATCCGCACGGCGATCGGTCCGTCGAGCGAGCCGCCGCCCGGCGCCAACTCGGTGGCGGTGGTTCCGGCCGGAACTATGAATGTGACGTCTTCGCCGGTCACCGGGTTGCCCTGGGCGTCTTTGAGGTGGGCGGCGACGACCTGGAGTTCGTTGCCGTCCGCTTTGGCCGCTCCGGTGGCCGGTCCGACCAGGTAAGACGTCAGAGCGGACGGCGGGCCGGCGACGAACACCACCTCGGCCGCCTTGGCGGCCGCCCCGACGGCCGGCTGCGGCAACTCGTCGCCGCCCAAATCGACCGACACCCAATAGGCGCCGGCGACAGTTGTTCTCAGCGCGAACTCGGCCGTTCCGGACTGCCCGCCGAGCCGGGCGGTGGTGACGGTGTGCTGGCTGATCTTGCCGGTCGCCTGTTCGGTCACGCGCACCACCGCCTGGACGCCGTTGACCGGCGCGCCGTCCTTGTTGCGCAAGTTGACGGTCACCTTGTGGAAGTCGACGCCGTCGGCTCTGGCCGGATCGCCGCTATTGAAGGCGCCGCGCTCGACCGAGAACCAGGATTGTCCGGCCCAGGCGGCGTCATTGTTGAAGGTCACCGTCTTGGGCTGGGTTTGTTCGGCGCCGACCACCCCGACCACTGGGAACAAGCCCTGGAACTCCGACACCAGGTAAGCGGTCACCCAGCCGTCGGCGCCGCTGACCGCCTCGGCCTGTTTGGCCCCGTCGGCCAGCGGGGTGAAGACCGGGCCCTCGCCGGCGGCCGTCACCTCGAAGCCCAGGGCGACGCCGGCGATCGGATTGCCGAAGGCGTCCTGGGCCCGCAAGCGGACCCACAGCGGATGCCGGCCCGTCGCCATCGCCGCCGAATCCTGGACCTCGAAGGAGGCCAAGGTCGCCGCCGGGTCGAACGGCCCGGCCACGAAGGCGGCCTCGGCCGGCGAACCGTTCACCGCCTCGCCCGCGATGAAGGCCGTGACCTGGTAGACCGCCGCCGCCGCGGCGGCGAACTCGACCGCCGCGACGCCGGTCGCCGGATCGGCCAGAACTGTGCGCTCGGTCAGATGCTCGTCATCCGGCCCGTAGCGGAACATCACCTGGGCGGCGCCGGCCGGGTTGCCGAAGGCGTCCTTGGCCAAGACTTCGGCCCGGTGGCGCGAGGCGCCATCGGCCACTTTGGTTTGCCCGCCGGCGGCGGTCGGGACGCTCAGCGCCGATTGGCCGGCGGCCGGCGAACCGGCCGCGAAAGTCACCTTGACCACCCCGTCGCGGTTCAGTTCGGTCAACCCTTCGGCGTCTTTGACCAGCCTGATCGGGCTGGCGCCGAGGCTCGCCCCGAGGCTGTGGGCGCCCGCCGCGGTCGACTTCAGCGCCACTTCGGCCAGGCCGGCGACAACTGGCGCGGCGACTGAGACGCCGGGGCCGCCGGCGGTCTCGACCCCGCCGACCACGGCGGTGACGCCGGCCGGCAGGTCGAACTCGACTGTGCCGGCGTCGACGGCGTTGCCGTTGGCGTCGCGGACCTGGGCGGCGACCCGCGCCGTCGCGACGCCGTCGGCCGCGACCGGTCCGGCCGGCGCGGTCAGCCAGGAGGCGTCGGCGCGCGGCGTCGAGGCGCCGAAGCGCAGGCTAAACGGGGCCGGGGCGACATTGGCCCATTGGCCGGCGCCGGTGTCGACCATGACGCGGCCGCTGAAAGTTCCGGCGACGGCCGAATACAGATGCCAGGTGTATTGGCCGTAGGCGCCCGAGGCGGCGTCGCCGGTCACGCCGTCCACTCCGCCGGCCTCGACAATCGAGACTTTGGAGGTGTCCAGGCCGGCCAGGCGCACGCGGGCGCCCGGCGCCGCCAGGGCGGCGCTGGAACGAATCGACACCGTCAGCTTGTAGGAGTCGGCGGCGGTTCCGGAGGCGGTGACCGAAACGGTCGGCATCGCGGCGGTGTCCGGCGCCAGGGAGTAACTCGACTTGCCGGCGTCCGGCGCCCCGGCGTCGAACGAGACCGGCCGGGGGGCGCCGGTCACCGTGGCGGCGTCGATTATGGCCGACGCCTGGAAGCTGCCGGCCTCGCGCGACGTGATGTCGACATAGGCCAGGCCGTCGGGGCCGGCGAGAACCTGGCCGTCGGCCGGAACCAGGTTCGGCCCGTCGACGCCCGGCGCGCCCGCCTCGACCGCGAAGACCACGGTCGCGCCCGGCGCCGGGTTGCCGTTGACGTCGCGCGCCACCACCGTCGCCCGATGCCGCGCCAGGCCGTCGGCCAGCACGTTGCCGGAGGTGACGGCGAACTCAGAGGTTCCGGCGTGGGCCGGGCCGGCGGCGAACTCGGCTTCGACCGGCGAGCCGCCGACGATCGCCCCGGCGCCGATTATGCCGACCGCCCGCCAACTGCCGGCCGTGGTGGTGGCGAAACTGGTGGAGGCCACGCCGTCGGCGTCAGTCGCCAGGTTTCGGACCACCGGCGCCACCCCCGGCGCGACGGTCCCGTCCGCCCGGCGCAGGCGGAACTCGACGGCCACCGGCCTGCCGGCCGTCCGCACCGGGTTGTCGTGTTGGTCTTTCAACTCGACTTTGACGGTGTAGGCCGAGACGCCGTCGGCGGTCAGGGGGCCGGGTTCGGCCTTTGAGATCCAAGACCGTTCGAGGGACACCGGTCCGGCCGTGAAGACGGCGTCGGCGGGCGAGCCGCCGACGATCGCCGCCCACTCGCCGGTCCCGCCCTGGCGCACCTCGGCGGTCACCGGGTAAGTCCCGGCGGCGGTGGCCACCAGGCGGAGCCGGGCCTGGCCGTTCGCGTCGACGGCGACGGTCGATGGCCCGACCGGCGTTGCCCCGGCCGGCGCCGCGAACCGGACCTCGGCATCGGTCACCGGGTTGCCCTTGGCGTCGCCGATGGTGGCGGTCACCACCTGCTCGGCTTGGCCGTCGGCCACGGCCGCCGAAGCCGGCTCCGTCAGCCAGCTGCGGTCGCCCGCCAGGTCGATCGGTCCGGCCTCGAACACGACCGTCCGGTCGGCGGGGCCGATCTTGACCGTTCCGAGCAGGGCGTTGACGGTGTACACACCGGCCGTCTCGGACGTTAGCGAGACTTCGACGCGGCCTTCGGCGTCAGTCAGATAGGGCCCGGCCGGGCTGAGCGCGACGGCGGGCGGCGCCTCAAAGCTGACGGCGGCATCGGGCACTGGCTGGCCGGCGGAATCGGCCACGGTCACCGTGGCGACGAAGTCCGACTGCCCGTCCGCCGCCAGAGCGTAACCGGGCGTGACGGTCCACGACGACTGCGTCGGATCGGGCGCGCCGGCCCTGAACACCAGGTCGGCCTCGCCCACTAGGACGGCGTCGAAACCGGCCGTCAGATGGGCGCTGGCGGGCGCGTCGGAAACCAGTTCGACCCGCGCCAGGCCTTGGTCGGACGAAGTCGCCTGGCAGGTCTTCGGCTCGCAACCGGCCGTCGCGAAGCGGGCGGGGCCGTCGGCCGGAAGGTTGAAGGCGACCACCTGGCCGCCGACCGGGTTGCCTTGGGCGTCTTTGACGGCCACCGTGGCCGAGTGCGTGGCCTGGCCGTCCGGCGCGACATCGCCGGCGCTGGCGCTGAAAATCGAGTTCCCGGGGTCGGCCGGGCCGGCCTTGAACTCGGCCGGCCGGGTGGTTTGGCCGTCTGGCACCTGGCCCTGGGGCAGGTTGGCGCGGACCTCGTAGGAGCCGGCCCGGCTGACTGTGAAGTCGTCCCATTCGGCGACGCCGGCGGCGGCGGTGACGACGGGTCCGGCGGTCCACAGGCTGGCGCCGGAGAGCCGGTAATAGAAACTCACCGGCGTGGCTTCGGCGAAGAGGTTGCCGGAGGCGTCACGCAGTACCACGCGGGCCGTGTGGAACTCGCTGACCACGGCTTTTGCCCCGGGCATAGTCGTGATCTGGAAATCCGACGCGGCCGGCGACAGGTCGGCGTTGACGAAGTTGGCGACAGCCGGGCCGCCTTCGGAGATGGCCTGTCCGCCCAGTTCGACCGCCACCTCGTAGCCGCCGACTTTGAGCGAGGTCAACACCAGCCGCGCCACGCCGTCTTCGGCGCCGGTCGGAATCACCAGGTCGGCGGGTCCGGCGGTGGCGACGCCGGCGGCCGAATGGGCCGTCACCCCGAGCGGGACGGCGAAGGCGACCGGCTCGCCGCCGACCGGGTTGCCGTGGGCGTCGGCGACGAAGGCTTCGATCGTTTGCGTCTCGACGCCGTCGGCCTTGGCCGGGCTGGCCGGACCGACTAGCCGGCTATTCGCCGCCGCCGCCGGACCGGGCACGAACTCCACGGTCACGGCTTTGACCGCCGAATCGGCGGCCGTCGCGATCTCGTCTTGGCCCAAGCGCACGCGGATCTCCCAGAGTCCGGCTTGGACCGTTTGCAGCTCTACTTGGGCGCGGCCGGCGCCGGCCTTGCCGGAAAGGACCGGCGTGGTTAGGGCGCTGGCGCCGGGCACGTCAAGCGGGGTCATCACGACGGTGGCGCCGGCGGCGTTGAGCGGCCGGCCGTCGCTGTCGCGCAAGGTGACGGTCGCCACATAGGCGTCGCGGCCGTCGGCCCTGGCGCGGGGATAGGCGGCGTTGCCGGTCTTCGGCGCGACGCCGAAGTCAGACTGGTCGGCCGCGGCCGGCGTCGAAGAGAAGTGGACCTCGCGCGGTTCGGTCCCCGCGGCGGCCAGGCGGCCGCGCACCGGGAAGTCGCCGGGCCAGAGCGAATAGATCCGGACTTCGACCCAGCCGTCGGCGCCGGATGTGCCGCCGGCCGCCTTGGCGCCGGTCTGGGCGTCGCCGAAGAGCGGGCCGTCGGCCGCTTGGTAGTCCAATTCGAAACTCAGGTCGACGCCGGCGATCGGGTTGCCGAACCGGTCGGTCGCCCGCATCCGGGCGGCCGCGAAGGCCACGCCGTCGGTCTTCTTGGCGGACGCGTCGACGCTGAAGGTCGCCAGAGTGGCCGCCTCGTCCAAAACGTCGGCTTTGAAGGCGGCCGCGCGCGGCGAGCCGGCGACATCGCTCGCGCCGCCGACCACCCGCGCGGTGACAGTCCAGGTGGTCGCCGCCGGCGAGCCGAACTCCCAGGCCGCCACCCCGGCGGCGTCGGTCGGGACGGGCGCCGAGGCGCCCGTGACGGTCCGTCCGGCCAGATCGACGTAACTGTAACGGAAGACCACCAGGGCGGCGGCGTCGACTAACGGGTTGAGTTGTTTGTCGCGCACCAGGGCCTCGGCCCGGTGTTTCTCGGCGCCGCCGACCAGTTTGGCGGTCAGGCCGTCCGGCCCGGCCGTCGGAATGGTCAGGGCCGAGGCGTCGGCCGCGGCCGGTCCGGCCTTGAAGGCCAGGCGCGCCAGCCCGTCTGAGGCGAGGCTCTCGCCGTCCGCGTCGCGCACGCCGGTCACCGGCTGGCCGCCGATGGAGGCCGCGACCGCGTAGGCGCCGGCGGCGGTGGAGGCCACGTCGAGCCGCGCCCAGCCGCCGGCGATCGGCCGGCTGACAGTCGTCGGGCCAGTCAGGCCGTGGGCGGTGACGCCGGCCGGGATGGCGAACACGACTTCGCCGTAAGTGGCGGGGTTGCCCTCGGCGTCGAAGGCCCGCAGGCGGACCGGGATAGTCGCCTGGCCGTCGGCGATCGCCGTCAGGTCGCTTTGGACCAGCCAAGACATACCCGCCTGAGCCGGGCCGGCGACTAGATGGGCGGTGTCGTTGCCGCCTGTCGCCAGCGTCAGCGGCGCTCCGCCCGCCTCGACGGCGATCACTTTGTAACCGGCCTTGGTGCCGGTCAACGGGGCCTCGTAGAGGCCGTCGCCAAGGTGTTCGAATTCTCCGACGCTGACGCCCTCGCCGTCGGGGCCGTAGCCGGCCAGAGCGTCCTGGGCGGTGGTCACCGGCAAACCGTTGGCGCCGATCAGCCTGGCCGAGACGGTGCCGCGGTCGACGCCGTTGGCGACGACGTCGCCGGTCGACACGGTGAAGACGGAGGCGGCCGGATCGACTTCGGCGTCGCGCCAGACGGCCTGTTTGACCCAGGGGTCGCCGTCGCCGCCGGGTAGCGCGACCCAGCCACCGGCCTGGTACAGCTCGCCGTAAACCAGGCAGCTCGCCGCCACCGCGCTCTTCAGCGAGGCCCCGGCCTTGCCGGTTGAGGAGGTGACCGGCGCGTAGGTCTTGGCGCCGTTTTCAACGAACACCGCCGGGCAGGTGGACTCGACCCGGAAGCGGACGGACGCCTCGGCGATCGGGTTGTTGCGCCCGGCGTCCCAGACCCGGATGGCCGGATGGAAGGTGTGGCCGGTCGGGTGGGCCACGCCGACGCCGTCCGGCTGGTCGGCCGGGTCGTCCCAGTCGTCGGTGGGCGCGGTTTCGCCCGGGCCGTTGAAAATGAACACCGAATAGGCGGCCGAGGCCGGCGGGGTGGCGAAGCGGGCCAGCACAAAGTTGTTGCCGGTGGCGGCCTCGCCGACGGCGAACGGCTGGCCGGCGGCGGGCGTGTAAGTGACGGCGATGGCCTTGGCGCCGGCGCTGGAGGCGTAGACCGTCAGCTGGTAGTCGCCGCCCGGGCAGGCCCCGGCGACCGGCTCGACGGCGCAGGCGAACTGCCCGGCCGTGCCGTTGGTGGCGCCGTAATAGACGCCTTGGCTGGCGTTGGCCGGGGAGCTGGCGACTAAGGCGCCCGGCTCGGTGGCGTCCTCGAAGGGCGCGTTGTTCTGGTCCCGCAGGCTGACGGTGATGGTTTGTTTGCCCCATTGGGCCGCCGTCAGTCCGGGGGCGTCGTGATTGGCGTATTGGCCGGCCGTCTGGGTCACGGTCATCGACGAGGTCAGAGCGCTGGCCTTGCCCGCCTTGAAGTAGACCGTCACCGGCGAGACGTCGCTCGGCCGGCCGGTGACGGCGTTTGGCAGATAGGCCGAGTCGAGCCCGGCCCGCAGGGCGTAGCCGCCGGGCGCGGTCGCGGCCACCCGGACCGGGGCCGCGCAGCCGCCGGTTTGGTCGATCAGACAGGTGGTCGTCTGGCCGACGGCGGTCCAGGTGGCGCCCGAGTCGTCCGAGCGCTCGAAATGGGCGCCGCCGGCGGTGGCCGCCGTGCCGGCGATCGGGGACAGCGTCAACGACACCGATTGGCCGGCCGCCGCCGCCTTGGCCGACTCGCCCGACTGGTCGAGAACTAAGCCGAAGACGGCCAACTCCACCCGGGCGGCGCCCTCCTGGACGCTTAGCGCCGCCGCCGCGTTGTCGCTTGGGTCGGCGCCGACCGACGACTCGGTCGCGTCGCCTTTGGGGACATAGGTCAACTGGCAGGTCACATCTGTCGGCAAGGCGCCGCCGGCGGGCGCCGGCAGGGTCAGGGTTCCGGCCGCCTGGTCGACCTGGGCGCCGAGGTCGGCGCCGCTGGCCGAGTCGTAGCAGCGCGTGTCGGCCCCGGTCTGGCCGGCGCCGCCCGACAGGCGCCAACCGCCCAGGCCGGACTGGCCGGCGGCCCCGACGCCGGTGGTGGCGATAGTCACCGCCTTGGCGCGGCTGACCAGGGCGTGGCGCTGGCCCGCCGCCGCGAAAGTGTTCGCGCTGTTAGTCGCGATGACGCTGGTGGCCGCGGACGGGCTGGTGGCCGAGACGTTGTCGAGGGACAGGGCGACGTTGGCGGCGACGCCACCGAGGGTGCGGGCCTGGAGGCGCAAGACCGCCCCGGCCACGCCCAGTTGATAGTCTTCGACTTCGCCGGCCGGCTGCCAGGGACCGGTCTCGGGATCGGACGGGCCGCGCGAGACGGCGGTGACCTTGGCGTCATCGGACACCCGGGCGCGGACGTAAACGGGCTGGATCCCGCCCGACGGAACGCCGCCGGCGGGCGTGTAATCGCAATAGACGTAACCGGATTGGTCGGGCTGATCGGAGCAGGCGCCGCCGCCGAGCAGACTTTGCGAACTGGCGGCAAAGGCCGTGTCGGAGGCCGTGATCCAGGCCTTGACGTGCGCCGTCGCGACGGCCGCGGCCAGGCCCTGGGCCTGGGCCCGGAACCGGTAGGTCTGACCGGCGACCATGATCTCGCCCTGCGCCGGCGCCCACTCGCCGACCGCGCCCGCCACGACCGGGGCGACCTCGACGCCATCGTCGGTCGGATGGACGTCGGCGGCCGGGTCGAGCGCGCCGTCGGAGTAAGCGGCGGCCGTCGCGCCCAGGCGCAGACCAGGTTGGCCGGCGGCCGACGGATTGGCGTACGGACCCGACTGGGCGTTGGTGGTCGGCGGGACCGGCGCGTCGCCCCAGGAGGCGGCGGCGGTGACGCCGAAGTCGGCCTGGGCGATCGCCAAGTCGTTGCGCATGGTCACTGTGGTGACGATGGCGGCGCCGCCGTCGGCCGCCAGCGGGTCGGCGGCGGAAGTCGGGTCGACGCCGTCGCGACGGGCCCCGGCGCACGGCCCGGAGGCGTCCGCGAGTTGGTAATCGCCGCCTTGGCCGGCGCAATACGGCTGGACGGTGTTGGCGCCAAGACTGGCGCCGTAGCTGAATTGGCCGGCGCTGGCATAGGTTTGGACGGCGTTGACCCCGGCCACTTGGGGTTGTTTGAGCCGCACCAGGAACTCCGAGTCGGGCGAGTTGAGCAGAGCCGAGTATTCGCCGGCCTCGTCTGTCTCGACTGAGCCGCGGTGGGACCAGGCGGGCGCCGCGGACGATCCGGTGTTTTGGTAAATCTCGACCGTCGCTCCGGCGACGCCGCCTTCGCCGGCCTCGATCAGGCCGTCGCCATCGGCGTCGTTGTGAACTGTGCCCTGGACGACCGGCGCGACCTGGGCGGCGGCGAAGTCGCGCGGGGAGGCGGACGGGACCTGGCCCATGCGGGTGGCCGTGCGCGCCAATGTGTCCCACTTGTAGACCACGCGGGAGTTGTCGACGGTCCAAAGGTAGCCGTCCATGAAGGCCATGCCGACGATGTCGCTGGCGTCGACCGAGTCCGTCCAGGTCTGCACCACCGTGAAATCCCAGGCCGCCCCCGGCGCCGGGTCGCCGTCCGCGTCGTGCGGAATCTCGACCTTGACCAAGGCGTGGCGAGAGTCGCCGTTCTCGACGAACACATACATGTTGCCTTCGGCGTCGATGGCCATGTCAGTCGCCGCGCGCCACTCGCGGCTGGTCACCTTTTGGTTTGTCAAAGCGTTCCACTGGCTGTTCAGAGAGCCGCCGGAGGAGGTCAGGGAGTTGACCGCGGCCAGACAGGAAATGCTTTTGTCGGCGTCGTTCAGACGGTAAACGCCGGCCCGGAAGGACGATGTCGATCCGGTGCCGCTGAACGGGAAGCTGTAGCTGAGCGCGGACGAGGTGCCGTAGACGTAAAGGTAGCCGTTCTTCTGATTGACCTCGGCGCCGACTGTGTTGCTGAAGTGGCAGACGCTGTTGGCGAGTTTGCCGGTGTCGACGGAGGTCGATTTCGACAAGGAGCCGAAGGAGACCGGGTTTACCTTGCGCGTTCCGTTGACCAGCTCGGACTTCAGCACGGTCACGTTGTCGCCGCTCGAGTACCACTCGGCCACCAGGTGGATCGAGTCGTCGGTCCCGTCCGGTCCGCCCTTGAACACCGGTCCCAGTCCGAAGGTGTCGTGGCTGGCGTTCATCGCCGCGCCGTCGGCCGTCCCGGTGGTGGTGAACAGCACCGGCGGCTGGTCGCTCCCAGACCAAGCCTCGACCGACTTGGCGTCCAACCAGCCCCGGATCTCCCGGTTGCCCAAGGCTTGCGAGTCGTAGTTCATGTACCAAAGCTGGTCGCGCGTGTACACCCCGTCCCAGCCGTTCGCGAAGGTCACCGCCGCCGCCTCGTCGGCCGTCGTCACCTCGATCGCGACCAGGCCGCCGAGGGCGACCGCCGCCGCGGCGGTCGCCGCCACCGGGGAGACCCAGGCTCGACGGCGCGCCGGCCCGGCCGGCCCGCCGGGCGCCAGTCCGGGCTTGCGCCCGGGCGCGCGCACGGGCGCGCGGCCGGGGCGAAGGCGCGCCCAGGCGGCTCGGGCGAGCTCCCGCCAGCGGCCCTTCG
>JAITKC010000142.1 GCA_031278665.1 Bifidobacteriaceae bacterium
CAGACCGGAGACTTTGCTCAAACTCTGTGGACTACGCATTCGGGCGCGCCATGCTGGTGTTTGGTGGTAAACTCGCCAAGCTATCTGTGCGGTCTCGCGGCCGCCCGGGCGGCGTGTCCTGTCCACCTATCAGCCAAATCGGGTCTTATATTCTATGACAACATCCCTACCACCGGCAGTGTCCGAGGCTCCGGTTCCGGAAGTCGCCGTCAACGACATCGGAACCAGCGAAGATCTGCTAGCCGCCATCGACGGCACAATCAAGTACTTCAACGATGGCGACATCGTTGAGGGAACCGTGGTCAAAGTTGACCGCGACGAGGTCCTCCTCGACATCGGCTACAAGACGGAAGGCGTAATCCCGTCGCGTGAGCTGTCCATCAAACACGACATCGACCCGTCTCAGATCGTCTCGGTCGGAGAGAAAATCGAAGCCCTGGTCCTCCAAAAGGAGGACAAAGAGGGGCGTCTGATCCTGTCCAAGAAGCGCGCCCAATACGAGCGCGCCTGGGGGGCGATCGAGAAGATCAAAGAGGCCGACGGCATTGTCACCGGCACGGTGATCGAGGTGGTCAAGGGCGGCTTGATAGTCGACATCGGCCTGCGCGGGTTCCTGCCGGCCTCGCTGGTGGAGATGCGCCGGGTGCGCGACCTGCAGCCCTATATCGGCCAAGAACTCGACGCCAAGATCATCGAACTCGACAAATCGCGCAACAACGTGGTGCTGTCACGCCGCTCCTGGCTGGAGCAGACCCAGTCGGAGGTTCGCTCGACCTTCTTGTCCCAGCTTAAAGAGGGCCAGGTGCGCACGGGCGTGGTCTCCTCGATCGTCAACTTCGGCGCCTTCGTCGACCTTGGCGGCGTCGACGGGCTGGTCCACGTCTCGGAACTGTCCTGGAAGCACATCGACTACCCGGACGAGGTGGTCAAAGTGGGCCAGGAGGTCACGGTCGAGGTCCTGTCGGTCGAGTTGGACCGCGAGCGGGTCTCGCTGTCGCTCAAGGCGACCCAAGAAGACCCGTGGCAACTGTTCGCCCGCACCCACGCCATCGGGCAGGTGGTGCCCGGCAAGGTGACCAAACTGGTCCCCTTCGGCGCCTTTGTCTCAGTCGAGGACGGGATCGAGGGACTGGTCCACATCTCGGAGTTGGCGGTTCGCCACGTCGAGCAACCCGAACAGGTCGTCAAAGTCGGCGAGACGGTTTTCGTCAAGGTCATCGACGTGGACTTGGAGCGCCGCCGCATTTCGCTGTCGCTCAAACAGGCCAACGAGGGCGTCGATCCGGAAGGCGACGACTCGACCTTCGACCCGGCCCTGTACGGCATGGCGGCCGAGTACGACGAAGACGGCAACTACAAGTACCCGGAGGGATTCGACCCGGAGACGAACGAGTGGATGGACGGCTTCGAAACCCAGCGCCAAGCCTGGGAACAGGCCTATGCCGACGCCCTGGCCCGCTGGCAGGCCCACAAGGCGCAGGTGCTGTCGGCCCGCGCCGCCGACCAGCACGCCGCCGTCGAAAACGGCAGCGCCACCAACTACCGCTCCGACCTGTCGGAAACCGAGGGGACGCTGGCCTCTGACGAGGCCTTGGCCGCTCTGCGCGAGAAGCTGACCAGCAACTAAAGCCGGGTCCGGCGTGGGCCGGGCCCGCCAATCCGATGTCGCGCGCCCGCGGCCGGCGCTGGGCGGCCCCGGGCGGCGCTGGGCGGCCCCGGGCGGCGCGGCCGGCGCCTATGCTGGTGGGGTGTTGCGGGTGGGGCTGACCGGGGGTATCGGGGCTGGCAAGTCGACGGCCCTGGACCATTTGGCCGAACTGGGATTTCCAGTCGCCGACTCCGACGCCTTGGCCCGCCTGGTGGTGGCGCCGGGCTCGCCCGGGCTGGCGGCGGTGGCGCTGGAGTTCGGCCCCGGCGTGCTGGCGGCCGACGGATCGGTCGACCGCGCCGCCCTGGGGCGGATCGTTTTCGCGGACCCGGCGGCCCGGCGCCGCTTGGAGGCGCTCACCCATCCTTTGATTCGCGCCGAGGCGGCGAAACTGGCCCGGGCCGCCCGTTTGGACGCGGCCGCGGCCATGGTCTTCGACATACCGCTGCTGGTCGAAACCGGCCAGGCGGGCGACTTCGACCTGGTGGCGACTATTTCGGCCCCTGAGGCGACCCGTCTGGCGCGCTTGGCCGCGCGCGGACTCGGCCCCGATCAGGCCCGCGCCCGGTTGGCCGCCCAGGCGAGCGACGCCGAGCGCGAGGCCCGGGCGGATGTGGTGTTGGACGGCTCCGGCTCGCCGGCCGATCTGCGCCGCCAAATCGACTCCCGCCTCCTGCCCGCGATCACTCGTCTGGCGGGCGCGGCTCGGGCCAATCAGGCCGATCAGGCCGATCAGGCCGTCTGAGGGCCAGTCGCCAGGCCAGTCGCCGAGCCGGGTGCCGGGCCAGTGGCCGCTCCGGGCGACCGGGCGACGCGAAGATGCGGCGCCGGATTGGCCAGGACCCGGTCCAGGACCGACCAGGCGGCGCCGTCGAGGGCGGCCGAGGCCCCGGCCCGGGCCGGGCGAACAGTCACCTCGGCGCCGCCCCAGCGGGCCGCCAGCAACCGATCGGCCAGGGCCGAACGCAGCGGCTCGGCCAAGACCGGGGCCAAAACCGCGTAATCGCCGCCCAAGACCACCTGTGTGACGTCGAGTAGATTGAGCACGCTCGACAAGCCGGCCGCCAAAGCCGCGACCACGCCGTCGAAGCCCGCCGCCGCCGGGCCGCCCGCCCCGGACCGGGCGGCCGCGATAGCCGCCGCGACGGCCCGCGGCCCGGCCGATTCGGGCAGGCCGGCGGCCCGGGCGATGGCCCGCCGCCCGGCGTAAACCTCGAGGCAGCCGCGAGCCCCGCAAGTGCAGACCGGGCCGGACGGGTCGACTGTGACGTGCCCGACCTCCCCGGCCCAGCCGTGCAGACCGGCCGTCAGCGCGGCATCGGACACCAAACCGGCGCCGATGCCGACCTCCGCCGACAAATAGACGAAAGAGCGCTCCGCCGCCGATGGCCCGGCCAGGCGGGCTTCGGCCGCTGCCGCCAGGTTGGCCTCGTTGTCGAGTTTGAGCGGCCGGCCGAGGCCTTCCTGAAAGGGCCGCAGATCGAGTCCGCGCCAACCCAAGTTTGGCGCGTTGAGCAGAGCCAATTGCCCGCCGGCGGTGGTCGTCAAACCCGGCAGGGCGAGCCCGGCCCCGATCACCGGCGTGCCCAGGCGGGCCAGCCGGGCGATGACGTCCCGGCCCAGGCGCCCCAGGCGGGCGAGCACCCGCGCCGGATCGGAGCCGCGCAAGTCGCCGCGCTCGAGCCGCTCGGCCGCCACCGCGCCGCTCAGGTCGACGGCTCTGACGCCCAGGTATTCGACGTTGACCTCGAGGCCAAGCGCCGCCAGGCGCCCCGGCGCCGGGGCCAGGGGCAGCGCCGGGCGACCGGAGCCGCCGCCGGGGGCGGGCGCGAGTTCGCGGACCAGTCCGGCCGCCAGCAACTCGTCGGCCAGCTGCGAGACCGTGGTCTTGTGCAGGCCGGTCAGGCGGGCGATCTGGCTCCGGGACGGGGCGGCCGCCTGGGCTTGGCCGCCGGATCGCGAGGTTTGGCAGATCGCGGTCAGCACCAGGCCGAGGTTGCGTTCGCGCAGTTCCGGAGAACTCGCCATGCCGCCGCCTTTCCCGGTTCGCCCGCCGGTCGCCCCGCCCGCGGCGCCGTCCGTCCGTCCGTCCGAGGGACCATAGTCCCTTCCCCAAACCACTACTCGATCAGATAAGTTTATGACATCTACAAACCCGCCACAAGGGCGACCGCAGGCGGGCCGAAGGCGGCCCGCGTCCAAGCGACGCCACTGACCAGCGAATTTAGGAGCACTCCATGGCAAGTATCCCAACCCCGTCACCGGCGGACAAGTTCTCTTTCGGACTGTGGACCGTCGATTGGGTGGGCCAGGACCAATTCGGATCCGGCACCCGGCCTCGCTTCGACCCAGTCGAAGTGCTCGTCAAACTGAAAGAGATCGGCGCCTGGGGGATCACCTTCCACGATGACGACTTGGTCCCCTTCGGCTCGTCCGAATCCGAGCGCGAGCGAATCCTGGCGCGGTTCGCCGCCGGGCTGGCGGACACCGGGATCGTGGTCGAGATGGTCACCACCAACACCTTCTCCCATCCGGTCTTCAAAGACGGCGCCTTCACCTCCAACGACCGCCGGGTCAGGCGCTTCGGCCTGGCCAAAGTGCTGCGCAACGTCGACTTGGCGGCCGAATTGGGGGCCGAGACGTTCGTCATGTGGGGCGGGCGCGAAGGCGCCGAATACGACACCTCGAAAGACTATTTCCAGGCCCTGTCGCGCTACGCCGAAGGCCTCGACACGGTGGCCGCTCACATCAAGGACAAGGGTTACGGGCTGAAGATCGCCCTCGAGCCGAAGCCGAACGAGCCGCGCGGCGACATCTTGTTGCCGACTGTCGGCCACGCCCTGGCCTTCATCGAGCGCCTGGAGCACAAGGACATCGTCGGACTGAACCCGGAGGTCGGACACGAGCAGATGGCCTGCCTGAACTACACGGCCGGGATCGCCCAGGCGCTGTGGGCCGGCAAACTCTTCCACATCGACCTGAACGGGCAGAAGTCGATCAAATACGATCAAGACCTGGTCTTCGGCCATGGCGACCTGCTGAGCGCCTTCGGCACCGTCGACCTGATCGAGAACGGTTTCCCGGGCGGCGGAC
>JAITKC010000171.1 GCA_031278665.1 Bifidobacteriaceae bacterium
GACCAGGATCTGGCGACCGTTCGAGGTCGCGATCCCGGCTGACTCCTGACCGCGGTGTTGGAGCGCGTAAAGCCCGAAATAGGTCAGTTTGGCGACGTCCTCGCCCGGCGCCCAGACGCCGAAGACGCCGCATTCGTCTTGGGGGCCCTTCTCATCCGGCAACAGGTCGTGCCCGAGCCGTCCATCCGCGCGCGCCACCGTCCTATGGTGTCACACGCGCGGCCCGCCAGCCGCCGCCAGCCGCCGCCTGGTCCAGTTGGGCGGTTCGTCCTTGGTCGGCGCGCGGCGCCCGTCGGCGCGCGGCACCCGTCGGCACAGGGCGCACGTCGGGAACGACGCCGCCGGGGAGACGACGCCGCCCGGGAGACGACGCCGCCGGGGATACGACACCGTCGGGGGACGATGCCGCCCGGGAGACGACGCCGCCCGGGAGACGACGCCGCCGGGGGAGACGACGCCGCCGGGGGAGACGACGCCACCGGGGGACGATGCCGCCGGGGGACGATGCCGCCGGGGAGTCGACGCCGCCCGGGAGACGACGCCGCGGGAGCTAGTGCACAAGAGGGGGTCGATGCCGCGCGCGGGGTCCACGCCGCCGGGGGACCACGCCGCCGGGGGACCACGCCGCCGGGAGACGACGCCGCCGTGGATACCGGGCCGCCCGGGAGACGACGCCGCGCGCCGGTTTCGGGTTCTGGGTCGCGGTGACGTTGTCAGAGCCCGGTCCTAGGGTTGAGAAGTGGTCGTGGAGGACGACTGGCGGGCCGGTCCGGTTGGGGGCCGCAGCGTCGGCCGAACGGCGCGAGCCGAGTGCGGGGGTCGCGGAATACTTAGTTTTTTCCTCGAACAAGTGTTGACTTAGGGACACGGACCAAGTAGAATTGGTGTATGGAGGTCGTGATGGCTGTCAGGGAGGCGACAGGGGTTCTATCGCCCCGGAAGAACTCCCGTCCGGCGGGGGCGGGGCCGGGCGCGCCGGCCCCGATAGATCCAGCCGGCCGCGCGCCTGGGCCCCATGCCGCGCCCGCTCCGGCCCCCGGACGGGCGCCCGGCCCGGCGCCGGATTCTGATTTGACGGCGTGCCTGGACGCCTTGGGGCGGTTCGCGGCCAAGGACCGGGGGCGCCTGGACCCGGCGGAGTTGTTGGCGGACCTGGACCTGCTGGTGGAGATCGGCCAACGGGCGGAGGCGCTCGGGTCGGTGTTGGCGGCCCAGGCGACGGCGCGGGGAGCGGGCTTGAGGGCCGAAGCGCTCGACATCGCGTCGCATCTGCGCCTAGCCCACCACCTGCCGGGCGGCCAGGCGAAGCGGTTGGAGGCGCAGGGCGAGGCGCTCAGAGCGGTCCCGGTGATCGCGAAAGCGGCCGGGCTCGGCCAAATCGCGTTGACGCAGGCTTTGACCTGCGCGAAGCAGTTGGCGGACTTCCCCGTCGACCAACTCGGCGACCAAGCCCTGACGCGCGCCCAGGACGCCTTGGTGCCCAAAGCCGCGACCCTCGGGGTAAAGGGCTTGGAGGAGGAGGCTCGCAAGGCCGTGGACCGGGCGCGGGCGGAGGCGGGGATCGGCGGCGACCGAGCCGACCGATTAGAGCGCGAACGCGCCCGCGCGCGGCGGGAACGGTTCTTGTCGTTTCGCCGCGAGGGGGCGGCGATGAAGATCTCAGGATCGTGCCCAATCGAGGTCGGCGTGAAAATCCAAGCGCGGGTGACTGGCGCCGCGCAGGCCGTCCGGCGGGCCGGCGCCGACTCCGCCAACGGCGGCGGGAATCCTTGGACGCTGTCGCCGGTCGCCGAGACTGGCCGGCCCGGCGCCCCGTTCGCGCGCGGCGCCTTAGGCGACGCCCCGCCCGGGGCCGCAGCGGCCCGGCCCGCCGGGATCCCGCCGGCCGGGGTCGCGCTGGGCGATCCCGTGTGGGACGGGCCGGCACGGGCCGGGCGGGCGCGCTGGTCTCCGGCGCCGGAGCCTACGCCGGCGGGCGGCGACGATTGCGAGCCATTCGCGGCTTCGATGCTGGACGCCCTGGTGGCGATCATCGATCACCTTCCGGCTGGCACCGCGCCGCTGTCGGTCGGCAAGCCCGCCAGGTTGGTGGTCGCCACCACCCTCGACCAGTTGGCGTCGACCGCGCCGCGGGCGGTGTTGCGGGAAACCGACGAGGCGGTGGCCCCCTCGGTGGCGCGCGAGGAGTCGTGCGATAGCGAGTTGGTCCGGATAGTGGTCGGCCAGGCGGGCGAGGTCCTGGACGTCGGACAATCCACCCGCCGGATCCCCAAGGCCCTTAGGATCGCCCTGGCGGAACGCGACCGCGGCTGCGCTTTTCCGTCCTGCGCCATGCCTCCGTCGGCTTGTCAGGCCCACCACCTGTGGAAATACAAGAACGGGTGTCCCACCAGCCTGGAGGGACTGGTGTTGGTGTGCGTCAAACACCACGCAATGGTCGAGCCGACCGCCAAACTGGCGGACGGGACTCGGTGGCGCCCGGGGATGGACAACCCCGACCGGTGGCGGATCGAGATCGACCCCGTGCTGCTACATCCCGTCGCCATCCCGCCCGCCCGGGTCGACCCGGATCGCCGCCCGTTGCTGAACGACCGGATCGCAACCAAGCTCCGGGCCCTTGGGGTGATCGACGAAAACGGGCGACCGACCAGTCCCCCACCCGGCCCGCCGCCCGCGGCGAAAACCCTTCCGTCGTCCGGCCGAACCGGGCTCGCATCCAATCCCGCGGCGCCCGGCGCCGGGCCCCGAGACGGCGACCCGAACCGCTCCGCCGGCGGCGAGCCGAAGCCGGCCACGCCCGGGCGGTGGCCTGGACTCGCCGAGTTTGGCCGGCGGCGGCCGGCCCAAGTTGAATTGACCCGCCAGCCACCTGTCGAAGGAGACACCGTGCCACACGAGACGCTGAGCCGAGGGAGCGCCAATGAATGAACCAAGGTTCGGCCAAACTGATGCGGACCAAAAACTGGCCGACCAAACAAACGGCCGTGCCGACGGCGCGACTCGGGGCGCGGCCGACGCAGGTCGCGGCGCTGCCGGCGCGGCTCGAGGCGCTGCCGGCGCAGGTCGGGGCGCTGCCGGCGCAGGTCGGGGCGCTGACGGCGGGGCTCGCGGCGCTGCCGGCGGGGCTCGGGGCGCTGCCGGCGAAGCTCGGGGCGCGGCCGGCTGGACAGTCGAATACGCCGGCGCGACCCATCGGGGGCCGGTTCGCTCCAGCCACCAAGACGCCATCCTGGCCGCCGGCGCGGTCGCCCTGGCGAACGGGGCCAGCCTGGGCGGATGCCTTGAGTTGGGGCCGGCGGACCGGTTGGTCTTGGGTGTGGTCGACGGCATGGGCGGCCACCAGGGCGGCGCCCGCGCCGCCGCGATCGCCGCCACCGAGTTGGCCGCGGCCGATCCGGTTGACTTGCTGGCCCGGCCGTCCGAGGCGTTCCAAGAGGTGTCGGCCTTGATTCTGCGGGCCGGCGCGGCCTGGGGCACCCCGCAAATGGGCTGCGCCGTCGCCTTGTTGGCGCTCGGCCCCGACCAGGCCGTCAGCCTCAACATCGGGGACTGCCGCGCCTATCGGGTCGGCGAACCGCTTGAGCGGCTCAGCTTCGACGACCGCCTGCCTGGGCCGTTGACCCACGTCTTGACGCAATGTCTGGGCGGGACGTCGCGTCCAGCCGACGCGCACAAACGCCGGGTGGACCACCTCGACCAACCCGTGACCCGCTACCTGATCTGCTCGGACGGCCTCTACGACGGCCTGAACCCGGGCCAGTTGCGTCAAACCGCCGGGCGGGCAAAGACCCCGGCCGAGGCCGTCCAGCGCCTGTCCGCCCTGGCCGGCACCCGGTCCCAAGACAACTTCTCGATCCTAGTGGCGGACGTCCGCCCCGCCGGCGGCGGCCGCGAGGCCGGGCAGGGGCAGGACGCCTGACAGGTCGGCGCGGGCGCCGGAGGCCTGAACCCAGCCGGCGGCCACGGCATCGTCCCAGGTCAAAGCCCCGGTCGCCAAACCGAGCCAGACGTCGGCGGCCAACTCAACCACCTTCGGCGGGGTGCCGCGAGTGTGGCGCGGACCGTCCAGGCA
>JAITKC010000234.1 GCA_031278665.1 Bifidobacteriaceae bacterium
GACGTCGGCGGCCAGACGGGCGGCGTTCAAGGTGCGAATGTGCTGGCCGGTCGGGATCAGGACTTTGCCGCCCATGTGGCCGCATTTCTTGGCCGAGGCCAACTGGTCCTCCCAGTGCACGCCGGCCGCGCCGGCTTCGATCATCGCTTTCATCAGCTCGTAGGCGTTCAGTTCGCCGCCGAATCCGGCCTCGGCGTCCGCCACGATGGGCGCGAACCAGTCGCGGATCGCCTTGCCGTGTTCGATGAACTCGACTTGATCGGCCCGCTCGAGGGCGTTGTTGATCCGCCGGACGATCGCCGGCACCGAGTTAGCCGGGTAGAGCGACTGGTCGGGGTAGGTCTGGGCGGCCAGGTTGGCGTCCGCCGCGACTTGCCAGCCGGACAGGTAGATCGCCCGGAGGCCGGCTTTGACCTGCTGGACGGCCATGTTGCCGGTCAGGGCGCCCAGGGCGTTGACGTAGCCTTCGGCGTTGATCAGTTCCCAGAGCCGCTCGGCCCCGCGGCGGGCCAGGCTGTGCTCGGCCTGGAAGGAGCCGCGCAGGGCGATCACGTCCTCGGCTTTGTAGGTCCGCTCGACATTCGCCCAGCGGGGGTCGGTTTGCCATGAACGGGCCAATTCGGCGGCCGTCTGAGTCTGCTGTCCTGGAACCGTGGTCATGCTGTCAACCTCTCCGTTGTCGGTGTTTGCGGCGGTCCTGGCGTCGGCGCCTCGCCGCTTTCTTTTGACCTTAAGATATTTCCGGCGTCGGCGCGAATCCTCGACGGTGAAAAAAGGGGGAAATTTCCGGGACGTGGAAATTCGTTTGGATTACCATTGAAAGGTGTCCGATGCCGTCGCCAAGACCCGCCTCGCCAGCCCCGCCGTCGCCCCGACCGCCGTGCGCCAGCCAGCCCAGGGCGCGGCTTCGCCCGGCGCCAAGGCCGCCCGGATGCCCCGGGACGGATTCGACCCGCTGGTGATCGGCCGGCGGATCAGATTCTTCCGGCGCCAAAAAGGGCTCCGCCTGGAGCAACTGGCGAGCGTGGCCGGGCGCGCGGCATCGGGCATCTCGGCGATCGAAAACGGTCGGCGCAGCCCCACCCTGGCCCAAGTCGGGGCTATCGCCAGCGCGCTGGGAGTGGCGCCGCGAGCGCTATTCGACCCGGCGGCGCCGACCGAGCGCGACGCCCTGGAGATCGAATGGGAGCGGGTCCAGCGCGACCCGACCTACGCCGCCCGCGGCCTGCCGCGGCTCAAGGTGACCCGGACCACGCCGACCGAAGTGGTCGAGGCGCTGGTCGGACTGGCCCGCGAACTCAACCGCCTGCGCGAGGAACGGGTCGCCACGCCGGAAGAGGCCCGGCGGGCGAACGCCGCGCTGCGACTCGAGATGCGCGACCAAGACGACTATTTCCCGGACCTCGAGCGCCAGGCGGGCGAACTGCTCGACCTGGCCGGACACGAGCCGGGCGAACCGCTGGACCAAGCCGACCTGGCCGTGCTGGCCGCCAAACTGGGCTTTGGACTGCGCTTCGTCGACGACCTGCCGCAGACCACCCGCTCGGTCCTGGACACCAAACGCCGCCGGCTCTATTTGCCCCGGCTGAGCGAGGCCGTCACCGGCGACCATCGCTCGACCGTCCTACAAGCCCTCGCCTCGCACCTGCTGGGACACGGCCAGCCGGCCGACTACAAGGCTTTTCTACGCCAGCGGGTGGAGGCGAACTACCTGGCCGGAGCGGTGCTGATGCCGCAAAGCGCGGCCGTGCCGATGCTCGGCGGCGCCAAGGCCCGCCAGGCGCTGGCGATCGAGGAGTTCCGGGACGCCTTCACCGTGTCATACGAGATGGCGGCCCACCGCTTCGTCAACTTGGCCACCCGCCACCTCGGGATCAGAGTTCATTTCGCCAAGGTCCACTCATCCGGGGTCATCCACAAGTCCTACGAGAACGACGGCGTGCTCTTCCCGACCGATCCGTTGGGGGCGATCGAGGGGCAGTTCATGTGCCGCTATTGGGCCGGGCGGAACGTCTTCGACGCGGCCCGGCCGGACGAGCGCTACGCCCAGTACACCGACACCCCGCGGGGGGCGTTCTGGGTAACCTCGCACTTGAAACAGACCCGCGACGGCGTCTTCTCGGTTTCAGTCGGCTGCCGGTCCGATGACGCCAAGTGGTTCCTCGGTTCCGACACGCGCGTCCGCATGCGCTCTAACTGCCCCGACCCGTCGTGTTGCGCCACGCCGCCGGCCGAACTGGCCGAGGAATGGGGCGGCTGGGCTTGGCCGGCCGCGCGCCCGCATTCGTCGGTGCTGGCCGCGATGCCGACCGGCGCCTTCCCCGGCGTCGATCTGACCGACGTCTACGAGTTCCTCGAGCGCCAGCCGCCCGACTAAGCGGCTCGGGCCGCGAACTGGGGCCGCGAACTCGGGCCGCGAACTGGGGCCGCGAACTGGGGCCGCGAACTGGGGCGGCGGGCTCGGGCTTGGCCGAGTTTGGCCGGGCGGCCGCTAGTCGAAGCCGCAGAAGACGCCGTCCTGGTCGAGCGCGTCGGCGAACTCGTCCCAGTCCATATTGGCCAGGTTGAGGTTGTTGTCGACCGCCCACAACTGGCTGGCCAGACAGCGGAACGGCGGCCGGGCCTCGTCGGCCAAATCGACCACCTGGACCGGGTAGCCGGGGCCGAGGGCCGGGGAGTCGACCACGAACAGGACTTCGGCGTGCTGACCGGCCGCCGTGGCCGCGTCGCGCAAGGCCGTCCAGTCGGCGCCGCGCCAGGCGCGGTCGTCGACCGGTTCCAGATTGGCCATGAAACCGTCCGCGTTGGGCTCCTCGACGGCGGCGCGCAATTCCAGCCAGGCGTCGTCGTCATCGAAGTCGGTTCGGACCAGCAATGAGTTCTCGAGAGACGGGAGTTGTGCCACAGCTGAATCCTGATCGGCAATCCGCCCCGGGTCAACCGTCGAGAGTCCAATTTTGCGCCTTCGGCCCCAAGAAGGGCTGTGATATTGGTCACATCGGCGCCCGCCGCCGACCGGCGGGCGACAGGCCGGGAGTCAATTTGGAGAACTCTTGACCCTTGAGTTACCTTAGGCGTCAAAGATGGGACTAAAGACCCATTTGGTTCGCCGAGTCGGGGCAGACGCGAACGCGACGTCAGCCCTCCCCCGCGCCTTCGCGGACTGCCGCACCCAGTGAAGGAGCAAATATGGCGGACCAAGACACGCGCCCCGGGCCCACCGCCGGCGCGATCGACTATCTGGCGGTTGACAACAGCCCGCAATTCCAAGATCTGCGCCAAACCCAGCGCGGTTTCGTCCTGCCGGTGGTGGCCGTCAGCCTGGTCTGGTACCTGGTTTACGTGCTGGCCGCCAGTTGGGCGACCGATTTCATGTCGACGCCGGTGATCGGCAACGTCAACTGGGGCATCGTCTTGGGTCTGGCGCAGATCGCGACCACCTTCGCATTCACAATGTGGTACGTCGGCTTCGCGGACCGCAAACTCGATCCGGCGGCGGCCGAAATCCGCCATCGGATCGAAGCCGAACTGGAGGCGCCGAAATGAGCGCCCAACCGATCGCCCTTCAGGACGTCAATCCGCTCAGACCGGGCGACCCGGTCATCAACATGTCGATCTTCCTCGCCTTTGTGGCGGTCACGCTCTTCATCGTGATCAAGGGCGGCGGCGGCAAAGACAAGTCGGGCGAGGAGTTCTTCGCCGGCGGCCGGGGTTTCTCCGGCGCCCAAAACGGGCTGGCGATCTCCGGCGACTATCTCTCGGCGGCATCGTTCCTCGGCATCGTCGGGGCCATCGCCACCGCCGGCTACGACGGCTTCCTCTACTCGATCGGATTCCTGGTGGCCTGGATAGTCGCCCTGCTGCTGGTAGCCGAATTGATGCGGAACACCGGCAAGTTCACCATGGCCGACGTGCTGGCCTTCCGCCTGCGGGCGCGGCCGGTGCGGGTGGCGGCCGCCGTCACCACTTTGGCCGTGACCTTCTTCTATCTGCTCGCCCAGATGGCCGGCGCCGGTGGCCTGGTCTCGCTGCTGTTGGGCCTTGGCGACGAGGGCGCGCAGTCGGTCGTGATCGCCCTGGTCGGTCTGTTGATGATTGTTTACGTGCTGATCGGCGGCATGAAAGGGACCACTTGGGTGCAGATGATAAAGGCGGTGCTGCTAATCGCCGGCGCCGCCGTGACGACAGTCTGGGTGCTGGCGCTGAACGGTTTCAACCTTTCCGAATTGCTCGGCAAAGTGGTCGCCAACACCCAGGTGTCGATGGTCCAAGCCGGCCACGACGCCACGGCGATGCTCGGGCCGGGCCTGAAGTACGGCGGCGGCGACTGGGCCAAAGTCGATTTCATATCGCTCGGCCTGGCCCTGGTGCTCGGCACGGCCGGACTGCCCCATGTGCTGATGCGCTTCTACACCGTCCCCACGGCCAAAGAGGCCCGCAAGTCGGTGGTCTGGGCGATCTGGTTGATCGGACTGTTTTACGTGTTCACTTTGGTGCTCGGCTACGCCGCCGCCTATATGTTCGACCCGGCCATCTGGCAGAAGGGGTCCGGCGTGCCGGGCGGCTCCAACGCCGCCGCGCCGCTGGTCGCGGCGATGCTCGGCGGCCCGTGGATGCTCGGCATCATGGCGGCGGTCGCCTTCGCCACTATCTTGGCGGTCGTCGCCGGCTTGGCGATCACCGCCGCGACGTCTTTCTCGCACGACATCTACTTGGGCGTGATCAAGAAAGGCCGGGTCAAACCGGGCGCCGAAGTCCGCGTCGCCAAAATCACCGTGGTGGCGATCGGCCTGATCGCGATAGTCGGCGGGATCGCGGCAAAAGACCAGAACATCGCCTTCCTGGTGTCCCTGGCCTTTGCCGTGGCGGCCTCGGCCAATCTGCCGACTATCGTCTTCTCGCTTTACTGGCGCCGCTTCACCACCCGCGGGGCGCTCTGGTCGATGTACGGCGGGCTGGTCTCGGCGCTGGCGCTGATCGCCCTGTCGCCAGTGGTTTCGGGCTCGCCCACCTCGATGCTCCCGGGGGCCGACTTCGACTTGATCCCGCTGTCGAATCCGGGCATTGTGTCGGCCCCGATCGGCTTCCTGCTTGGGGTTGCCGGAACCTTTGTCGGACGCGACGACAACGACCCGGCCAGGCAGGCCGAAATGGACGTTCGCGCCCTGACCGGCCTGGGCGCCGAGAAAGCCGGCGCCCATTGAGCGCGCCGGCGGCGCCAAAACCCAACCGGGGCGGCGGCATCGGCGCTGGTCGCGGCGGGCTGGTGGGCCGGCTTGGGCGGCGCCAAAACCCAACCGGGGCGGCGGCTTGGGCGCTGGTCGCGGCGGGCTGGTGCGCCGGCTTGGGCGGCCTGGATTGGGCCGGATTCGGGGGGATCCGGCGCCGGAAGGAGGAACCGGCGGTGCGGACATGAGAAAGTAGTGGCGTGGCGGGAGCACGGGGAAACGGCAAACCGGGCCGGCGTCAGGCCGGGCCGGCGCCGCGGCCGGTCGCCGCCAACGGCCAACTCGGGCCGCGGCGGGTGTCGGCCAAAGCCGCCGGCGGCACGCCGCCCGGGCGCCCGGCGGGGGCGGATTTCGTGCCTGGCGGCATGAACGCCGGGCGGCGCTTCGCCCCGCCCGCCAACCTCTCCCCCGCCTACCAGACGGCGGCCGGCCGAGCCGGCGGCAAACGGGCGCCGGGCGCCCCCAAGCGGTACAGCCGCCGGGGAAAACCCCGCTACGGCTTCTTCAACTACCCGCGCCGGCAGTATCGCGGCTTCCACCGCTGGGTGCCCTCGTGGCGGTTCTTGTGGTGGAGTTTCGTGACCGGCCTCGGATTGGCCATCGCCGCCTTCGTCGCCGCCTACGAGTTGATCGACCTGCCGACGCCCTCCGACTTCGCCCAGGCCCAGACCTCGACGGTCTATTACGCCGACGGCGCCACGGTGATGGGCAAGTTCGAAGTCCAGAACCGCGAGATCATCGACATCCAAACGCTGCCCGAATCGACCCGCCAAGCCGTCGTCGCGGCCGAGGACCGAAGTTTCTGGGACAACCCCGGAGTCGATGTGAAGGCGCTGGCCGCGGCCTTCTACGAACAGTTGCGAGGCGGGCGCCGGGGCGGTTCGACAATCACCCAGCAATACATTGAGCGCTACTGGGTGGGCGAGACCACCACGTCGCTGCCGGGCAAATTCAAAGAGGCCATGTTGGCGCTCAAAGTCACTCGGGAAAAAGACAAGACGGAAATCCTGAGCGACTACATGAACACGATCTACTTCGGCCGCGGGGCCTACGGCATCCAGACCGCCGCCCAGGCGTACTTTCACAAAGACGCCGTCGAGCTGACGACTTCGGAGTCGGCGCTGCTGGCCGGATTGATTCCGGCGCCCAGCGCCTACGACCCGGAGCAGAATCTGGCGAAAGCGACTGAGCGCTGGAACTACGTGCTGGACGGCATGGTCCTGATAAACGCCATCTCCAGCGCCGAACGCGCCAAACTCCAGTTCCCCGAGTTCTTCCCCTACGAGGTGCCGGACTCCTACGCCGGCCGTCAGGGCTACCTGTTGGAGATGGTCCGCCAAGAGTTGATCTCCAAAGCCGGCTTGACCGAGTCCGAAATCGGCAGCCTCGGCCTGAAGATCACCACCACAGTCGACAAGACCGTCCAAGACCAAGTGGCGGCCGCCGTGATCGACCAGCTTCCGGCCGACGCGCCCGATGGCCTGCATGTGGCGGTGGCCTCGGTCGATCCGTCCAGCGGCGCCATCAAAATGATCTACGCCGGCGACGACTACATAGTCCGCCAGCAAAACGCCGCCACCCAGGACATCGCCCAGGCCGGATCGACTTTCAAACCGATCACTCTGGCCGCTGCCCTGGAGAAGGGCGTCAGCCTCAGCCAGGCCTACTCCGGCAAGTCGCCGATCAAAATCGGCGATTGGGAGGTGGCGAACTCCGGCAACTCCCAATACGGCAAAATCAGCCTCGAACGGGCCACCCAAAGTTCGGTCAACACGGTCTTCGCGCAGCTCAACGAGGAAATCGGAGGCGCCGCCACGCGCGAGGCGGCGATCGCCGCCGGCATCCCGGCCGACGCCAACGGATTGGACTCAGACCTGACAAACGTCCTTGGCACAGCCTCCGTCCACGCCATCGACATGGCCCGGGTCTACGCCACCTTCGCCGCCCAAGGACTGCGCCACGACACCTACATAGTCGATCAGGCGGTCGGACCGGACGGGGCCGAGGTCTACAGCGGACGCAACCCCGGCATCCGAGTCTTCAAAGAGGACACCATGGCGGAATTGACCTACGCGCTGACCCGGGTGGTCAAGTTCGGCACCGGCACGGCCGCCGGCCGGCTGGACCGCCCGGTCGCCGGCAAGACCGGCACCTCGGAGGACAACAAATCGGCCTGGTTCTGCGGCTATACCCCGCAGTTGGCCACGGCGGTGGCCTTCTACCAGGCCGGCGCCGGCGGCGAAGCCGTGCCGATCGAGCCGTTTGGCCAAGACAGCGTGATCCAGGGCGGCGGTCCGCCGGCCCGAATGTGGGTGGCGGTGATGGAGGTCGGCCTGGCCGGCCAGCCGGCCGAGGAGTTCCCGGATCGGCCGAAGAACCGCAATAAGGTGACCGTCCGGCCTTACAGCCCCGACCCGCCCACCCCGACGCCGTCGAGTTCGCCCTCGGCCGAACCGACCGAGCCGACACCCTCGCCCTCCGAGACGCCGTCGGCATCGGCGCCGGCCGAGCCGACGCCCTCGGCCAGCCAGGGCCCGTCGCCGCCGCCGAGTTCCGCTCCGACGCCCACCCCGCCCCAGCCGACGCCGTCCGCCTCGCCGCCGGCGACCGCGGAACCCGACCCGAACGGCGGAGGCTGACCGGATGTCCCCGATCCGATGAGACGGCCGCCGTTCGTCCCCGACGTCCCGCTCGGCAACATTGTCTGGGGTCTCGAGTTGCCGCAGGCGGTCCTCGCCGCGATCGCCTTGACGACGTTGACGATCGCCTGGTCGCCCGGTCCGCCCGGCTTGGTGGCGGCCTTGGCGGCGGCCACCGTCCTGGGCGCCGCCGGGCTCGGGCTGAGGCGGTGGAAAGCCCAACGCGCCGCCCTGACCGGCAGTTTGGTTTTGAGCCGCTTGGCGGCGCTGTGCGCGGCCTTCGGGATTTCTTTGCCCGATGCCGACCCCGCCCGGTTGGCAGCGGTGGCGACGGTCGCCGGTTGCCTGATGGCCGAACCGATCGCGCGGGCCTTCGCCGCCCAGGCCTTCCCCTACGCGGACGGTTTTCCAGGCGTCCGGACCCGGACCGCCCACCTGCCCATCGGCATCGTCTTCTGGGCCAACACCGCCGCCGTCGGCGTCTTGGCGACGGCCGGCCCCAACTGGCCGGGCGGCCAACTGGCGCTGGCCGGGGCTGTGGCGCTGGCCGACTTGGCGGTGATGGCGGACGTGGCCCGCTTCGCCGTCGGCAGGCTGCGTTTCAACGCCCGCCTGCCGAAGCTGTGGGCGGCCATGGAGCCCGCCTTCGCGGTCCATTGGCAGGCCGCCCGCGGCTCCGTCCACCAACTGACCATGTGGATAGACCACCTGAAACAACTCGATCGACCTTTTTTCATCGTCACCCGGACCGCCGAAAACTTCCGCGAAGTGGCCGGCCGCTTCGGCCTGCCAGTCCTCCACCGAGTTGGACTGGACGCGGTCGAAGAGGCCCTCAGCCCGTCGCTGAAAGCCGTCTTCTACGTCAACACCGCGATCTTGAACGACCACATGCTGCGCTATCCGCAACTCAGCCACATTCAGCTCAACCACGGCGACTCCGACAAAATCGCCAGCTATTCGCCCGTCTTCAGGGCCTACGACAAGGATTTCGTGGCCGGCCAGGCGGCGATCGACCGCTTCGCCGCCGCCGGGCTGGCGACCGCCCCCGACTTCTTTGTGATTGTCGGCCGCCCCCAGGTCGCCGGCGTCGAAGCCGCCCGCGGCCCGGTCGGCGAGTTGGCCGAGCCGACCGCCTTGTACGCGCCGACTTGGCGCGGCAACACCAAAGACTCGGATTACACGTCGCTGCGCCGCGGTCCGGCGATTGTCCAGGCGTTACTGGACCGCGGCTGCCGGGTGGTCTTCCGCCCGCATCCCTACTGGGACAAACATCACGCCACCGCCGCCGCCCGCGAGGAGGTCGTGGCCTTGCTGGCCAAAGACGCCGCCGCGACCGGACGCCGCCATGTGTTCGGCGCCCAAGCCGAAGTCGAATGGTCTGTTTTCGACTGCTTCAACAGTTCCGATCTGATGATTTCGGATGTCTCATCGGTGGCGAACGATTATCTCTATTCCGACAAGCCGTTCGTCATGATGGCGGTGACCGCCGGGCCGGAGGACTTCAGCGCCGAGTTCCCGGTCGCCCGCGGCGCCTATGTGGTCGACTACCGGACCCTCGACGGGGCCGGCGGCGCCGCGTCTTCCCACTGTCTGGGCCACGCCTTGGACGCGATTTGGGGCGACGACCCGCTGGCTGCCGTCAGGCGCCAGCTCAAGACCTATTATTTGGGCGACATCCCACGCGCCGAATACGCCCGGCGCTTTGTCGAGGAGGCGTCGAAGTATGTCTAGCCCAGTTGGGGGCGCGGTGAACAATCCGCCCGCGGGCGAAGAGCCACCCGGCCCGCCTTCCGGCGGCGCCGGGGCCCAGGCGCTGCCCTGCCCGCTGCCCGGCCGGCCGCCCGGCCCGCGGCTTGACTGGCCGCCCGGCCCGCGGCTTGACTTCGCCGCCCGGGCCAGGCGTTCGGCGACCGGGCGCTGGATCGCCGAGCGCGCGGCCGGCCTGGGCACGGCGCTCGCGCCTCAGGTGCTGGCCGCCCGCGGACTCAAATTGGCGGTCGGCCTGGTTCGGGTCTCCGGCCTGCTGCCGAAGGCGATCCCGGACGGTCGCGGCGACGAGCGCGTCCTGGCCGCCAACCCGCCCCGGGCCCAGGTGATCGTCTACTTCGCCGACACCGTCAACGGTCTTTATCAATTGCGCCCCTGGTACCAGACGCTGCGCGCCCTGCACCGGGTTCACCGGTTAGTTGTGATCGGCACCGACTCAAGGGCGGTCCGGGCGATCCGGCGCGAGGCGCGCCTGCCCGCCTTCACAATTTCGCATTATTCGACGATCGAGTCGATCATCGCCCCGGGCCAGGCCCGCCTGGCCCTTTATGTCAACCACAACGCCGCCAACTTCTCGATGCTGGCCTTCCCGCAGCTTGTCCACGTCTCGATCATGCACGGCGACTCCGACAAAGTGGTCTCGGTGTCTGGGCAAACCAAAGCCTACGATTTCACGTTCGTCGCCGGGCAGGCGGCGATCGACCGCCTGGCGGCCAACCTGCCGCTGTTCGAAGCGCCTTCCCGCTGCGTCATCGTCGGCCGCCCCCAAGGCGACGCCGCCCTGACGGCCGCCCGACCCGAAGACCGCGCCGGGGCGCCGGGCGACTTCGAGCCGGCCGGCCGGCGCCGGACCGTCCTATACGCCCCGACCTGGGAGGGCGGCACCGATTCGGCGGCCTATTCGTCGCTGGCCGACCAAGGCCGCGAACTCGCCCTTGGCGTGCTGGCGGACCGGCGGCTGCGACTGGTCTACCAGCCCCATCCGCTCACCGGCACCCGCTTGCCCGCCTTCGCCGAGGC
>JAITKC010000032.1 GCA_031278665.1 Bifidobacteriaceae bacterium
GGTCGACATCTCGATTCACCACCGCGGCATGAGCGGACGCAATCACAACCTGATGGTCATCGAACTGAAGACCCACGGCATCGACGACGTCCCGGCCGAGACGGCGCGCCTCGAGAAGACCCAACAACATTACGACTACCAACACGCCGTCCTGCTCGACCTCGGCATAAGCCGCGCCGCCGAGCCGGAAGGCCCGCCGGTGTTGTTGGCGCCGTCGTGGCTGTGGCTGCCCGGCGCCCGGACGCTGTCGCCGGTTTTCGACGCCGAGTCGGCCCTGCAGTTGTCGTTCGACGGTTGGCAGGCGCGCAAGGGGCGAACCGCCGCCCTGCGGGCCGCCGGCGACCGCGGTTTCGACTAGTCCAGACTTCCGATCAGGGGATCTGGCGCGTCGGCCGCGACGTAGGCGGCGATCCGAGCCAATTCGGCGGCCGCCGTCTCAATGTAGCCGTCGGCGCCGCCGAAGGCCTCGGCGTAGGCCGACCGGACGTCGCTTCGGGCCAGGCCGGCCGCCCGCGCGCCGGGCAGGGGTTCGACGCCGAGTTCGGCCAGCACCCGGCCGTCCGCCAGCGGCGGGGTGGCCAGATTGACCAGGGGCTGGCCGAGCCGCGCGACCACGCCCAAGTCTTCGGCCAGGCGGCCGAGGTCGTAGTGCTGTTCGGTGCTGGCCGGATTGCGGGCCGCCAGCCGCGCCAGGTCGCCGGCGGGGTGGCGGACTTTGGAGCGCAGGGGCGCCCCGAAGACATGCGGCAGGCGCACCACCGTGGTCTCAAAGCGGTCGCGGCACCAACGCTCCAGTTCATAGCGGTGGCGGGCGTAGGGGCCGAGCGATCCGGTTTTGATCGGGTCGCGCTCGTCGACCTCGAAGGGCTCCGGATATACGACGCAAGACGAAATCAAGGTGAGCCGCGCGATCCGGCAGGTGGCCATGACCTCCTGAAGACGGCGCACGGCGCATAAATCGTGCGACGCCGCCTGATTGGCGGCCGGGGCCAGGGGGGCGACGGCGGTGGCCACCACCAGGTCGAGGTCGGCCCTGGCCGCCTCCTCGATCCGGTCGGCGGCGTAGACGCGGTCGAACCGGACGGCTCGCGCGAGCGCCGGGCCAATCGAAAAGGCGGAATTGATCAAGGTGCGCATCGACCACCTCCCTCCAGCCCGGCCCACCCTATGGCGGCTCCGGCCCCGGCGGGGAAGCGATCGCGAGCCCGTCCATCATGCGGGCGTCGGAGGCTCGCCGTCGTCTATTTTCTTGAGGATCTCGGTCAGGCGGCCGGCGGCGGCGACCACGCTGGCGGCGTGCAGGCGGCCGGGTTGGCGGGTGATCCGCTCGACCGGGCCGGACACCGAGACGGCGGCGACGACTCGGCCGTTCGGCCCGCGCACCGGCGCCGAAACCGACGCGGCGCCGTTCTCGCGTTCGGAGATCGACTGCGCCCAGCCGTGGCGGCGGACCGCCGCCAGCATTGTGGCGGTGAACTTCGCGTCGACTAGGCCGCGGTGCAGGCGGTCCGGCTCCTCCCAGGCCAGCAGGACTTGGGCGGCCGATCCGGCCGACATCGGCAGCACCGCCCCGACTGGGATGGAGTCGCGCAGGCCCATCGGGCGTTCGGCGGCGGCCACGCAAATCCGCTGGTCGCCTTGGCGGCGGAAAAGCTGGGCCGACTCGCCGCTGTGGTCGCGCAAGGCCGCCAGCACCGGGCCGGCCGAGACTAGCAGGACGTCCTCGCCGGCGGCGGCGGCCAACTCGTTGAGGCGCCGCCCCAACACGAACCGGCCCTGCAGGTCGCGGTCGAGCATCCGGTGGTGTTCCAAGGCCACCGCCAAGCGGTGAACGGTGGGTCTGGCCAGCCCGGTGATGGCGACCAGTTGAGCCAATGTGGCGGGTCCGGACTCCAGGGCGCCGAGCACCGAGGCGGCCTTGTCGAGGACTCCGACTCCGCTAGTATTGTCCATGCCTTGATACTCGCATTCCAAACTGTGAGACGCAAGTCCCATCCCGGTTTGTCCCCAAGTCACCGAAGGAGCCGCATGCCGATGGCCGCCACACTGGCGGAGAAGGTCTGGAACGCCCATGTCGTGCGCCCCGGCGAGGACGGTTCGCCCGATCTGCTGTATATCGATCTGCACATGATTCACGAGGTCACCTCGCCGCAGGCGTTCGAGGGCCTAAGGCAGGCCGGTCGCCGCCCGCGCCGCCCGGACCTGACCATCGCGACCGAGGACCACAACACCACGACCCTCGACATCGACTTGCCGATCGCCGATCCGACCTCCCGTCTGCAGATTGACACGCTGCGCAACAACGCCCGCGAGTTCGGCATCCGGCTGCACTCCCTCGGCGACGCCGACCAGGGCATAGTCCATGTGGTCGGGCCGCAACTGGGCTTGACCATGCCGGGGCTGACGGTGGTCTGCGGCGACTCCCACACCTCCACCCACGGCGCCTTCGGCGCGCTCGCCTTCGGGATCGGCACCAGCGAGGTGGAACACGTGCTGGCCACCCAAACCCTGCCGCTCAAGCGGTTCAAGACGATGGCCGTCAACGTCTCGGGCCGCCTCGGCGAATCGGTCACCGCCAAGGACATAATCCTGGCCGTGATCGCCCGGATCGGCACCGGCGGCGGCCAGGGGCACGTCCTCGAATACCGCGGCCCGGCCATCCGGGCGCTGACTATGGAGGGCCGGATGACGATCTGCAATATGTCGATCGAGGCCGGCGCCCGCGCCGGCATGGTCGCCCCGGACCAGACCACTTTCGCCTATCTGGAGGGCCGCCCGCACGCCCCGGCCGGGCGCGACTGGGACGACGCCGTCGCCTATTGGCGGACTCTCCAGACCGACGCCGATGCCGTGTTCGACGCCCAGGTGGACATCGACGCCGACGCTTTGGAGCCGTTTGTCACCTGGGGCACCAATCCGGGCCAGGGTCTGCCGCTGAGCGCCTCGGTGCCGGACCCCGACCAGGCCGCCGATGACGAGGAGCGCCTGACAATCGCCAAAGCTTTGGAGTATATGGACTTGGCGCCGGGCACCGCGCTCAGGGACGTCAAAATCGACACCGTCTTCCTGGGCTCTTGCACCAACGGCCGGATTGAGGATCTGCGCGCCGCGGCCGCCGTGCTCGGCGGCCGGACCAAGGCCGACGGCCTGCGGATGCTGGTGGTGCCGGGTTCGGCGCGGGTCCGCATCCAAGCCGAAAAGGAGGGGCTCGACAAAGTGTTCAAGGCCTTCGGGGCGGAGTGGCGCAACGCCGGCTGTTCGATGTGCCTGGGCATGAACCCCGACCAGTTGGCGCCGGGCGAGCGGTCCGCGTCGACTTCGAACCGCAACTTCGAGGGCCGCCAGGGCAAAGGCGGCCGCACCCATCTGGTCAGCCCGCTGGTGGCGGCGGCGACCGCGATCCGGGGCACCCTCGCCTCGCCGGCCGACTTGTAGGGTCCGAGGGCGTCAAAGGCAGGAGCGAAGCGATGGAAAAGTTCACCTCCCACACCGGCGTCGGGGTGCCGCTGCGGCGCTCCAACGTCGACACCGACCAGATAATTCCGGCCGTCTACTTGAAACGCGTCACCAAATCCGGTTTCGAGGACGCGCTGTTCGCGGCCTGGCGGGCGGATCGGGACTTCGTCCTCAACCGCCCGGCTTACCGGTCCGGCTCGGTGCTGGTGGCCGGGCCGGATTTCGGCACCGGCTCGAGCCGCGAGCACGCCGTCTGGGCGCTGCGCGACTACGGCTTCAAAGCCGTCCTGTCGGCCCGCTTCGCCGACATCTTCCGCGGCAACGCCGGAAAACAGGGGCTGGTCGCGGCCGGAGTCGAACAAGACGTCATCGAGCAGCTTTGGAAACTACTCGAGGCCGAACCCGGCCTGGCGGTGACAGTCGACCTGGCCCAAACCGAGGTGCGCTGCGGCGAACTGGTCGCCCCGTTCGAAATCGACGCCTACACGCGCTGGCGGTTGATGGAGGGGCTGGACGACATCGGGCTGACGTTGCGACACGAAGACGAGATCGCCGCCTACGAGGCTAGGCGCGAGGCCTGGCGGCCGCGTACGCTGCCGGCGAAACATTTGCCGGACGCGCCGGTCGCGCCCGCCCGTCCGGCGTAGGCTGAGTCCGTGGACGGCGTGCTCGAAATCGAAGGTGGTCGCCCGCTGACCGGCGCGATCACGCTGCGGGGGGCCAAGAACTTCGTCTCCAAGGCGATGGTGGCGGCGTTGGCCGGGGAGGGTCCGTCAGTTCTCCGCAATGTGCCGACTATCAGCGACGTCGAAATCGTGGCCGGCTTGCTGCGGGCCCACGGAGTCGAAGTCGATCACGATCCCAGGGCCGGGACGGTGGCCATGAACCCGTCCGGCGTCGGCGCCGCCAAGAGCGCCGACATCATCACCCACGCCGGCTCCTCGCGCATCCCGATCCTGTTCTGCGGCCCGCTGTTACACCGGCTGGGCGAGGCGTTCATCCCCGACCTGGGCGGTTGTAACATCGGCGGCCGGCCGATCGATTACCACCTCGAGGCGCTGCGCCGGTTTGGCGCCGAGGTCACCAAAGAACCCGACGGCATGCGCCTGAGGGCGCCCAGGCGCCTCCAAGGCATGCAGATGGAGTTGGCTTTCCCGTCGGTCGGGGCGACTGAGCAACTGCTGCTGACGGCGGTGCTGGCGGAGGGCATCACGGAGTTGCGCGGCGCGGCGGTCGAACCGGAAATCCTCGACTTGGTGGCGGTCCTGCAGCAAATGGGGGCCATCATCACCTTGGAGACCGACCGCACCTACCGGATCGAGGGCGTCGACTCGCTCAGCGGCTATCACCATTTCGCTCTGCCGGACCGGATCGAGGCGGCCTCCTGGGCTGGGGCGGCCTTGGCCACCGGCGGGGACATCACCGTGTTGGGCGCCCGCCAACTCGACTTGACGACTTATTTGAACTACTTCCGCAAAGTCGGCGGCCGCTTCGACGTCACCGACCACGGCATCCGCTTTTGGCATCCGGGCGGCGAATTGCGCTCGATCGCGGTTGAGACGGCCGTCCATCCCGGTTTCATGACCGACTGGCAGCAGCCCTTCGTGGTCGCGTTGACCCAGGCCACCGGCATCTCGATTGTCCACGAGACGGTTTACGAGAAGCGTTTCGGGTTCACCAAGGCGTTGCGGCGGATGGGCGCCCAAATCCAGCTCTACCGCGAGTGCCTCGGTTCGGAGAAACTCTGCCGGTTCGGCCGGCGCAACTATGAGCACTCGGCGGTGATCTCCGGCCCCACGCCGCTGCGCGGCGCCGACATCGAGGTGCCGGACCTGCGCGGCGGTTTTTCGCACGTCATCGCCGCCCTGGCGGCCGAGGGCCGAAGCGCGGTCAGCGGGATCGGCCTGATCGACCGCGGTTACGAGCGCTTCGCGGACAAACTCGACGCCCTCGGCGCCCGCTACTGGCGGCGCTGACCGGCGCCAAACCGGCGCCGGCCGGGCGGCGGCGGCCGGGCGCGCCGGCCGGTCGGGTCGTCCCAGACCAGGCACTACCCTGGGTGGATGCCCAAACCACCGGTGCCGTTCGGCTACAAAGCCGTGATCGCCGTGTTGGCGCCGCTGGCCTGTCTGCTGACCAAACGGACCTGGCGGGGACGGGAGAACTTCCCGCGCCAGGGCGGTTTCATCGTGGCGGCCAACCACATCTCGTCTTTCGATTTCCTGCCCCTGGTGCATTTCCTGACCTGGCTGGCCCGCCCGCCGCAAGTGCTGGCCAAACAATCGCTTTTCGAGGCCCCGGTGGTCGGCGCGGCGATGCGGGCGATGGGCATGATCCCGGTCTCTCGCGGCACCGCCGCCGCCGCCCGGTCGCTCGACGGCGCCGCCAAAGCGCTGGCCGAAGGCGGCCTGGTGCTGATCTACCCGGAGGGCACGGTCACCCGCGACCCGGACGGCTGGCCGATGCGCGGGCGGCCGGGAGCGGTCAAACTGGCGCTGCAGACCGGCGCGCCGCTGATCCCGGTGGCCCAGTGGGGCGCCCAGCGCCTGTTGCCGCGCGGGCGCAAAATCCCCAGGCTGTTCCCGCGCACCAGGGTCAGCCTCGTCGCCGGCCCCGCCCTGGACCTGGCCGACCTGATGGAATGGGAGGACCGCGACGCCGCCGCCCGCGTCGGCGCCAGCCGACTGATGGCGGCGCTGTCGCAAATGGTCGGCGAACTGAGAGGCGCCAAGGCGCCGGCCGAACCGTATAACCAGTTCGCCAAAGAGGGGCCCAAATGACTCGCGTGGCGGTGATCGGCGCCGGCGCCTGGGGCACCGTTTTCGCCCAAATCTGCCAGGACGCCGGCGGCCAGGTCCGCCTGCTGACCCGCGACGCCGCCCTGGCGGCCGAGTTGCGCCGGGGCGCCAATCCGCGCAATCATCCGGGCGTCGAATTGCCCCGCCTGGCCGCCGGCGTCGACCCGGCCGCCGCTTTGGACGGCGCCGAGTTGGTGGCGGTGGCGGTGGCGGCCCAGTCGGCCGCGCGAGCGGTCGCCGGTCTGGCCGGCCACCTCCCGGATGACGCCGTGGTGGCGTCTTTGATCAAAGGCGTCGAACTCGGCAGCGGCCGGCGCATGTCGGAGGCGCTGACCAAGGCGGCCGGGCTGGCGCCCGAGCGCGTGGCGGTGGTGTCCGGACCCAATCTGGCCGGCGAGTTGATCCGCCGCCAGCCCTCGGCCACGGTGGTGGCGGCGGCCGACCAGTCGGTCGCCCGCTTCGTCGCCGGCGCCGTGGCCACGCCCTATCTGCGGCCTTATACCAACGCCGACGTCGTCGGCGTGGAAATCTGCGGGGCCATGAAGAACATTGTGGCTTTGGCGGCGGGGGCCGCCCAGGGCATGGGTTACGGGATGAACGCGCTGGCCACGTTGATGACCCGGGGTTTGGCCGAAATGACCCGGGTGGGACTGGCCTTGGGG
>JAITKC010000351.1 GCA_031278665.1 Bifidobacteriaceae bacterium
CGGCCGCCGCGGCCGCCACGATCTCCAGGGCCTGGCGGACTTCCAGGACGTCGCGCCGCGAGGCGCGGGCGCACTGGCGCCCCAGCGCGGTCGGCAACTCCGAGGTCGCGACCACGTAGGTGCCGGAGCCCTGGCGGCGCTCCAACAGACCGGCGTGGGCGAGCGATTGAACCGCTTCGCGAATGGTGTTGCGGCCGGCGGCGGCCGCCCGGGCCAACTGCGGCTCAGTCGGTATGCGCGAGCCGATCGGCCAGGCGCCGGAGACAATCTGCTCGCGCATGTCCTCGGCGACCTGCTCGATTCGCCCCGGCCGGCGTTCCGGCGCGGTCTGACCCGCCATCCCTCCATCCAAACACACCCGGCCCGCCGCCTTAGTACCATTGCCCGGTGACTCCTGCTGAGCTTTCCCGTTTCTTGGGGCTGGCGCTGCGCCGGGCGGTCGCCGCGAAGGCGCTGACGCTGGACCCGGACGACATTCCCGAACAGGTCCAAGTGGCCCGCCCGCGTCAGCGCGAGCACGGCGACTGGGCGACCAACTTGGCGTTGCAGTTGGCCAAGCGGGCCAATTTGGCGCCGCGTCAGTTCGCCGAGGCCTTGGCCCCCTTCATTTCGGCGCACGATGCCGTAGCCCGGGTCGAGGTGGCCGGCCCCGGTTTCATAAACCTCACCTTGGCCAAGGCCGCCGCCGGCGGGCTGGCCAAGAAGATCGTCGAGGCCGGCGGAGACTACGGCCGGGGCGAGGCGATGGCCGGCGAGACGGTCAACTTGGAGTTCGTCTCGGCCAATCCGACCGGTCCGCTGCACCTGGCCGGCGCCCGCTGGGCGGCCGTCGGCGACTCGATCGCCCGGACCATGCGGGCCCAAGGCGCCCGGGTGGTGCGCGAGTATTACTTCAACGACCACGGCGCCCAAATCGACCGCTTCGCCCGCTCGCTGATGGCCGCGGCGCAAGGACGGCCGATTCCCGAGGACGGCTACGGCGGCCAATATATCCAGGACATCGCCCGGGCGATCAAGGCCGCCCGCCCCGACGTCGCCGATTTGGCGCCGGACGAGCAACTCGAGGCCTTCCGGGCCGACGGCGTCGAGGCGATGTTCGCGGAGATCAAACGGACCCTGCACGACTTCGGCGTGGACTTCGACGTCTACTTCCACGAGCGCTCGCTCCACCTGAGCGGCGCGGTCGACGACGTCATCGGACAACTGAGGCGGGACGGCCAACTCTACGAAAACGACGGCGCCTGGTGGCTCAGGTCGAGCGACTACGGCGACGACAAAGACCGCGTGGTGATCAAATCGGACGGCCAGGCCGCCTATATCGCCGGCGACATCGCCTATTTCAAGAACAAACGCGAACGCGGCGCCGACCGGGCGGTCTACCTGCTCGGGGCCGACCACCACGGCTACATCGCGCGGCTGAAAGCGGCGGCGGCCGCCCTGGGCGACGACCCGGATCGCGTCGAGGTGCTGATCGGGCAGTTGGTTTTCCTGGTCAAAGACGGCCAACCGGTGAAAATGTCGAAACGGGCCGGGACCGTGGTGACACTGGAGGACCTGACCGAGGCGATCGGGGTGGACGCCGCCCGCTACGCCCTGGTGCGCTCGTCGATCGACTCGTCTTTGGAGATCGACCTCGACTTGTGGGCGTCGCAGTCGAATGAGAACCCGGTCTACTACGTCCAGTACGCCCACGCCCGCACCCGCTCGGTCGACCGCAACGCCGCCGCGGCCGGCGTGGCTCGGGCCGACGGCTTCGCCCCGGGCGCCTTGGACCACCCCGCCGACGCGGTGTTACTGGGCCAACTGGCCGAGTTCCCGCAGGTCGTCGCGGAGGCGGCGCGGCTGCGCGAGCCGCACCGGGTGGCCCGCTACTTGGAGGCGCTGGCCAGCGCCTACCACAAGTGGTACGACCAGCGCCGGGTCATCCCCTACGCCGACGAGCCGACCTCGGACGAGCACCGGACCAAACTGTGGCTGAACGACGCCACCGGCCAAGTGCTGGCCAACGGCCTGGCGCTGGTCGGCGTCAGCGCGCCGGAGAGGATGTGAACATGTCCGCCCACGAGGCCGGCTCGTTGCACGCCCGGGGCCGCGTCCCGGCCTGGTTGGAGGTCCCGGCCGATGTCAACGCCTTGTTGCCGGCGCTTTGGCCGGGCAGCGCGCTGAAGGCCGCCGATGGCGTGCTCCGCGTCGGGGGGATGGCCGCGACGGACATCGCCGCCCAAGTCGGCACGCCCGCCTACGTGGTCGACGAGGACGATTTCCGGGCCCGCGCGCGGGCCTTCGCCGACGCCTTCGCCGCCGCCTTCGCGCCCCTCGCCGGCGCCCGCGTCCACTACGCCGCCAAGGCGCTGATCAGCGTCGGAATCGCGAGATGGCTGGCCGAGGACGGACTGGCGGTGGACGTCTGCACGGGCGGGGAGTTGGAGATCGTCCGGCTCGGCGGGATCGCGCCGGAGGCGGTCGCCTTCCACGGCTCGAATCAATCGGACGCCGAACTGAGCCGGGCGATGGCGCTGGGCGTGGGCCTGATCGTGATCGACTCGTTGGCGGAGATCGGCCAGGTCGCGCGCCTGGCGGCGGCCGGGGACTGGCGGGCCGATGTGATGTTGCGCTGTTCGATCGGGATCGAGGCGCACACCCACGAGTTCATCGCCACAGCCCACGAGGACCAGAAGTTCGGCCTGTCGGCGGCCGACGGCTCGGTGGCTGAGGGCGTCCGGCGCCTGGCGGCCGAACCCCGCTTGCGTTTGCGCGGACTGCACAGCCACATCGGGTCGCAGATTTTCGACACCGACGCCTTCGCCCAGGCCGTCCGACGTTTGGCCGGCTTGACCGCCGGAATCGAACGCGAACACGGGTTGCGGCTGGCCGAACTCGGACTCGGCGGCGGCTTCGGCGTCGCCTACACCACCGGCCACGACCCGCTCGACCCGGCCGCCATCGCCGGCCAATTGGCGCGGCAGGTCGAAGCCGAGTTCAAAGCCGTCGGCGCGGGCGTCCCGCATGTCACGGTCGAGCCGGGCCGAGCCGTCGCCGGGCCGGCCGGACTGACTCTTTACACCGTCGGAGTGGTCAAACCGGTCGCCCTGGGCGGCGGCTTCACCAGGCTCTACGTCTCGGTGGACGGCGGGATGAGCGACAACATCCGGACCGCCCTGTACGGCGCCGACTACTCCGCCACCCTGGCCTCGCGCCGCTCGTCGGCCCCGCCCAGACTGGCCCGGGTGGTCGGCAAACACTGCGAGTCCGGCGACATCGTGGTCAAAGACGAGTACCTGCCGGCCGACATCGCCGCCGGCGACCTCTTGGCCGTGCCGGTCACCGGCGCCTATTGCCATTCGATGTCCTCGAATTACAACTCCGTGCCGCGCCCGCCGGTGGTCGGCGTCAAAGACGGCTTGGCGACGGTGCTGGTCCGCCGCGAGACCGTGGACGACCTCTTGGCCCGCGACCTCTACGCCTGAGCGGCCGGAGCGCCGGCCGGGGCGATCTCTAATATGCTCCAATGGTGCCAATCCGGTCCTTTGCGGCCCCTTCGAATCGCCAAGGAGTTCAAGTGAGCCAAGCAGCCCGTCCCGCGGGGCCAGCCAATCCAGCCAATCCAGCCAATCCAGCCAATCCAGCCAGTCCAGCCAAATCGGCGGATCTGGTCGACGCGGTCAAAGTCGCCGTCCTCGGCTGCGGGACGGTCGGCGGCGAAGTCGTCCGTCTGCTCACGAACTCGGCCTCCGACCTGCGTTCTCGCGTCGGCGCCCGGCTCGAGTTGGTCGGCGTCGCGGTCAAAGACTTGGACGAGCCGTTGCCGCTGGACGGGCTCGACCGGTCCTTGCTGACCGAGGACGCGGTCGGCCTGGCCGGCCGGGCCGACGTGGTGGTCGAGTTGATGGGACCGATAGAGCCGGCGCGCTCGGCTATTTTGGCGGCCTTCGCCGCCGGCGCCTCGGTCGTCACCGCCAACAAGGC
Source organism: Bifidobacteriaceae bacterium (assembly GCA_031278665.1). Taxonomy (GTDB): domain Bacteria; phylum Actinomycetota; class Actinomycetes; order Actinomycetales; family WQXJ01; genus JAIRTF01. The sequence goes on from JAITKC010000351.1 coordinate 3,967, forward strand.
CCTGCTGGCCTCGCACGGGCCCGAACTTTACGAGGCCGCCCGGGCGGCCGGGGTGGACCTCTATTTCGAGGCCGCGGTCGGCGGCGCCATCCCGATCCTGCGGCCGATCCGCGAATCGTTGGCCGGCGACACGGTCACCCGGATACTCGGCATCGTCAACGGCACCACCAACTATGTGTTGGACCGGATGACCGGCGAGGGCTTGGAATTGGCCGATGCCGTCCGCCAGGCCCAGGAGTTGGGTTACGCCGAGGCCGACCCGACGGCCGACGTCGACGGTTACGACGCCGCCTCGAAAGCCGCCATTCTGGCGTCTTTGGCCTTCCACACCCGGATTTCGGCCGATGACGTTTACCGCGAGGGAATCGGCCAGGTGACCGCCGACGATGTCGCCGCCGCGGCCGCCACCGACCATGTCATAAAGCTGTTGGCGATCGTCGAGCGGCGGGGGGCGGGCTCGCCGCCGGAGGGCGTGATCGCGCGGGTGCACCCGGCTCTGGTGCCGAAGTCCCATCCTTTGGCCTCGGTCCGCGGCGCCTTCAACGCCATCTATGTCGAGGCGGCGGCGGCCGGCGAGCTGATGTTCTACGGCCGCGGGGCCGGGGGCCGCCCGACGGCATCGGCGGTGGTGGGCGACTTGGTTACGGTCGCCCGCCACAAAGTCTCCGGAACCCTCGGGCCGGGCGAGTCGGCCTATCTGGGGCTGCCCGCCTTGCCCGTGTCGCAGGCGCTGACCCGGTTCCAAATCAGGTTGGTGGTCAAAGACCAGCCCGGGGTCTTGGCGGCGGTCTCGCGGGTGATCGCCGGCGAGGGGGTGTCGATCGAGGCGGTCCGCCAGACGCCGGGCGCGCACGGCCGGGGCCTGGCCGACCTGACGGTGGTCACCCACCAGGCGACCGAGGGCGCGCTCCAAAAGACTGTCGCGGCGCTCGCCGGCCTCGAGGTGGTGGCCGAGGTGGCGGGCGCGCTGCGAGTCGAGGGGGAGTAGCGCCAATGCGTTTCGCGGCTGACCATGTGCTGGTGAAAGTGCCGGCCAGCAGCGCCAACCTGGGTTCGGGCTTCGACTCGCTGGGTCTGGCGCTGGACCTGTGGGACGAGGTCGAGGCGCGGGCGGTGGCGGGGTCCTCGCGGGTGGCGGTGCGCGGCGAAGGGGCCGGGCGGCTGCCGGAAGACGAGACCCATCTGGTGCTGCGTTCCGCCCACCGGGCGCTTGAGGCGGTCGGCGCGCCGCCGGTCAGCCTTGAGCTGACCTGCGTCAACCGCATCCCGCAGGGCAAGGGGTTGGGCTCCTCGGCGGCGGCGGTGGCGGCCGGGGCGCTGATCGCGCGCGGGCTGATCGCCCATCCGGCGGTCTTGAACGCCGGCCGGGTGTTCCAGTTCACCGCCGGTTTCGAGGGCCACCCCGACAACGCCGCTCCGGTCGTCTTCGGCGGCGCGACGGTGGCCTGGATGGCCGGCCGCCAGCCCAGGGCCGCCCAGTTGCGCCTCGACCCGGCCATCCGGGCGGTGGCGTTGATTCCGGACGGCGTCGTGGCGACTTCGGTGGCCCGCTCGGCCCTGCCGGTGCGGGTGCCGCACGTCGACGCGGCCTTCAACGTCTCGCGTTCGGCGCTGCTGGTCCACGCCTTGGCGGAGGATCCGGCGCTGCTCTTCGACGCCACCGAAGACCGCCTGCACGAGCCCTACCGGGCCGAGGTCATGCCGGCCACCACCGAGTTGGTGGCCTCGCTCAGGGCGCAGGGGCTGGCGGCGGTCATCTCCGGGGCCGGCCCGGCGGTGCTGGTGTTGACAACCGACCCGGACGCGGTGCCGGAGCCGAGCGGCTGGCGTTTCACGCCCCTGGCGGTGGCCGCCCGCGGCGGGGCCGTGGCCCGAATCGACTGACCGATGCGAGACTGGCGGAAATGGCGGCAAAGCCTGCGGGTGGGGGACTGATGCGCGAATTGTGGCCCGGAATAGACGCCTTCCTATTCGACTTGGACGGCGTGCTGACGCCGACGGCGGACCTCCACCGGCGCGCCTGGGCGGCGACTATCGGACCATTCCTGGCCGGTCGCGGCGTGGCCGCGGCCTATTGCGAGGACGACTATTTCCGCCACATCGACGGCAAACCGCGCTTCGAGGGCGTCGCGGCGGTCCTCGAGTCGCGCGGCCTGCGGCTGCCGCTCGGCTCAGTCGCCGACCCGCCGGGCGCCGGCTCGGTCGGAGCTTTGGGCAACCGCAAGAACGCCGAGTTCGCCCGCCTCCTGGCGGCGGAAGGGGTGGCGCCTTATCCCGGCACGGCGGCGGTGCTGGACGCGCTGGCCGGGGCCGGCAAGCGCCTGGCCGTGGTGTCCTCGTCCAAGAACGCCGGCCCGGTCTTGGCCGCCGCCGGTTTGTCCGGGCGTTTCGAGTTGGTGGTCGACGGCGTCCTGGCCGCCGAAGCGCGTCTGGCCGGCAAGCCGTCGCCCGAGACCTTCCTATACGCCGCCCGGCGGCTCCAGGCCGCGCCTTGCGCGGCGGCGGTGGTCGAGGACGCCATCGCCGGCGTCGAAGCCGCCCACGCCGGGGCCTTCGGCCTGGTGGTCGGCCTGGACCGAGGCGTCGGCCGCGAAGCCTTGGCGGCCGCCGGCGCCGACCTGGTGGTGAGCCAACTCCCAGACCTGCTGACAGCCCGCCCGGCCGCCTGACGGCCGCCGCGCCGGCCGGCCGGCCCGGGCGCGTCCAGCTAACGCGATTGGCGTTGTCACGAGGCGCCCGCAAAGGCGGTTGGGGCGGGTGGCGTCGCTGTGGCGCGCCGCGCGTGCGTGTGACCCCGGCTGGCGAAGGATGCTAGCATGTTCCCCGAGTCGGCAGGTCGCCGTCGCCGAAGCGAACGGCGCAGC
>JAITKC010000354.1 GCA_031278665.1 Bifidobacteriaceae bacterium
CTCCGCCAGGGCGCGCGTCGCGTCCATCGCGACCACGGTCCCCTCGACCGCCGGGTTTCCCGGCGGCGGCCGCGCGCACGATATCTCGTTGGACTTCGAATCAACCTGCGCCTGGCCCGCCGCCACCCCTTCGGCGTGGGTCAACGCGCCCGCCAAGCGCGCCGCCTTGCCCGTCGCCGGGTTCTTCGAGCCGCTCAGCGTCTTTCCGTCCAAGGCGACCACCCGCCCGCCGCTGGCCACACCGGCGCAGCCGCATCCGCGCTCCCGCCAGCAGGTCGGCGACGTCCGCGTCCAATCCGGTCGGCACCCGCCGCGCGGTCGGCTCCGACGGCGCCCGCCGCCGGCCACACCGGCGCAGCCGGATCCGCGCTCCCGCCAGCAGGTCGGCGACGTCCGCGTCCAATTCGGTCGGCACCCGCCGCGCGGTCGGCTCCGACGGCGCCCGCCGCCGGCCGAACCCGAGGTCCTCCAACACCTCCCCGCCCACGTCGCCCGCCCACTCGCCGATCACGGCGATCGACCTGGCGCCCGCCGCCGCCGTCAAAGCCAAGGCCGGCGCCACTTCCAAAGGGTGGCGTTTGCCGCGCGCCCTGCGCGGGTCCGCCGGCAGCGCGACCAGTTCGACGGCGTTCATCCGGGAGACCCGCCCCGGCTCGACAGGCACACCGGTGTTGGGGGAAGACGATGGCGTCTGCGTGGCCTTTCTGGGGAAGATGGCCCTATTCACAAGCCGACCTTTCACCCAGAAGGCCGCGCCCGCCACCCATCAACCCCGGCGCGCCCCACATCACCCCAAGTCAAACAACTACCCCGTCGACTTCGACAGGGCCATGCCCCAAAACCCAAGGCCAACAGCGCCACTCACCGACCATGACGAGGACCTGGAAACGCATCGAGACCGACAATTTCTAGGCCGAAACGCATCGAGACCGACAATTTCCCTGGTGATTTGAATCGAGACCGACAAGTTCCCTGGTGTTTTGCATCGACACCGACAATTTCTAGGAGGCCTTTTCACGTTGTCGCAGGTCAGGCGGGCGCGACTGTTTTCGGGACCAGAACAATTGTCGGTCTCGATTCAAAACACCAGGGAAATTGTCGGTCTCGATGCGTCCGACCAGGGAAATTGTCGGTCTCGATGCGTTTCGGCCTAGAAATTGTCGGTCTCGATGCGTCCGGCCACAACAATTGTCGGTGTCGATGGGTTTCGGCCTAGAAATTGTCGGTCTCGATGCGTCCGACCAGGGAAATTGTCGGTCTCGATGCGTCCGGCCAGGGAAATTGTCGGTCTCGATGCGTCCGCCCAGGGAAAGTGTCGGTCTCGATGCGTCCGACCAGGGACATTGTCGGTCTCGATGCGTTCGACCAGGGAAATTGTCGGTGTCGATGCGTTTCGGCCTAGAAATTGTCGGTCTCGATGCGTCCGACCACGGAAATTGTCGATCTCGATGCGTTTCGGCCGCCGGACAGGGTGGCAGTCGCGGGCAAGGAGCCCGGCTTGACGGCGGCAACCCGGTTCGAACGAGCCGGCCGCCCCCTCGAAAAGCCGACTCGCGTCATCGGCGGGGCCGATGACGACGCCGGTAGCCGACATCCCGCCCCAACCCGCGGCTTCGCTCAAAGCCACGCGCCACGCCTCCGCCCCCGGGCTTCGAACAGAGTCGTGGGTCGACGCGGCGGGGGTCGGGGCAACCCACGGCTTCGCTCAAAGCCCTGGCCCGAGCCGCCCGGACGGCTGGCCGCCCGCAGCCGCCGGACGATGCCGCCCGGACGATGACGACGGACGGCGCCGCCGCCCCGCTCAACGCGCCTCGGACGACGGCCCCTCGGGCCGATCCCCGGCCGCGAACAGCCGGGACGAAAGTTCGTAGAGCGCCTGGACGTTGTTCTCCAAGCGGTAGTAGTGGCCAATATAGGCCGCTTCCAATCCCGCCAGCACCGCGCTCAGCGCGACCAGGGCGCCCGCGGTCCAGCCGTCCGGATCGCCGGCGGCCAGACAGAGCGCCAAGGCGGCCAACGCGGCCGCCAGCAGTCCCGCGAAGAAGAAGGTCACCAGCAGATGGATCAACCGCTCGTGCTGGAAGTTGCGGGTCTGCTCGCGGTGATGGGCGGCCAAGCGCCTGAGGCCGGCCCGGTCGCCCGCCGCCGCCAAGGCGGCCAGTCGCTGGTCGACCGTCTCGATGTGACGCCGAATCCGCCGGTTCACGCCGACATCTTACTTGCCGCCGCCGGCCGGCGATGTGCCGCCACGGCGGGCATCTGGGAAGATAGGACATCGTGAGCCGACTAAGCCAACTATCCCACCTGCGCCCAACTGTGCCGGAGCGGCCGAGCCTCGACGGGCTGGAGACCAAGTGGGATCGAATCTGGTCCGATCAAGCCGTCTACAGCTTCGAGCGGGGCGCCCCGCGCGAGCGGGTCTTCTCGATCGACACCCCGCCGCCCACCGTCTCCGGCTCGCTCCACGTTGGCCATGTGTTCTCTTACACCCACACCGACATCATCGCCCGCCACCAGCGCATGCTTGGCAAAACCGTCTTCTATCCGATGGGCTGGGACGACAACGGCCTGCCGACCGAACGCCGGGTCCAGAACTACTACGGGGTGCGCTGCGACCCCTCGCTGGCTTATGACCCGGATTTCACCCCGCCGCAGGCCGGCGGCGACGGCAAATCGTCCAAAGCCGCGAGCCAGGTCCCGATCTCGCGGCGCAACTTCGTCGAGTTGTGCGAGCGGTTGTCGGCCGAGGACGAGAAGCAGTTCGAGGCCCTCTGGCGCCATCTCGGCCTGTCGGTTGACTGGTCGCAGACCTATCAGACGATCGACCGTCATTCCCGCGCCACCTCGCAGTTGGCCTTCTTGCGCAATCTGGCCCGCGGCGAGGCCTACCAGCAACTGGCGCCGACGCTTTGGGACGTCACCTTCCGCACCGCCGTCGCCCAGGCCGAGTTGGTCGACCGCGACCAGCCCGGCGCCTACCACCGGATCGCTTTCGCCCGCGTCCCCGCCGCCGCCGATGCCGCCGCCTCCGCCGATGCCGCCGCCGCCGGTCCCGCCGCCGGTCCCGCCGCCGCCTCCGATGCCGCCCCCTTCGCCGATGCCGCCGCCGCTCCCGCCGCCGCCTCCGATGCCGCCGCCTTCGCCGATGCCGCTCTCACCGCCGGCCCGGCCTTGGGCCCGCCCGCCGACGGCGAGCCAGTCCACATCGAGACCACCCGCCCGGAGCTGCTGCCGGCCTGCGTCGCCTTGGTCGCCCACCCGGACGACCGGCGCTACCAGCATCTGTTCGGGACCCGGGTCAAGGTGCCGCTATTCGGCATGGAGGTGCCGGTCGTCGCGCACCGCCTGGCGACGCCGGACAAAGGCTCGGGCATCGCCATGGTCTGCACTTTCGGAGACGTCACGGACGTCATCTGGTGGCGTGAGCTGCACCTGCCGACGCGAGCCATCTTGGGCTGGGACGGCCGCGTCCTGCCGACTCCGCCGCCCGGCCTCGACTCGCCCGCCGGCCGGGGCGCCTACCAGGAGTTGGCCGGGTTGACGGTGTTCTCGGCCCGCCAGCGGGTGGTCGAGTTACTGCGCGAATCCGGCGACCTGGAGGGCGAGCCGCAGCCGATCGTCCATCCGGTCAAGTTCTTCGAGAAGGGCGAGAAGCCGCTCGAGATCATCCCGACCCGCCAGTGGTATCTGACAAATGGCGGCACCGGCGAGGAATTGCGCGACCGCTTGCTGCGCCGGGGCGACGAGTTGACCTGGCACCCGGATTTCATGCGCGTCCGCTACCAGAACTGGGTCGAGGGGCTCAACAGCGACTGGCTGATCTCGCGTCAACGCTTCTTCGGCGTGCCCTTCCCGATCTGGTACCCGGTGGACCAGTTCGGCCAGCCGGTCTACGACCGGCCGATTCTGCCCGGCGAGGACCGGTTGCCGGTCGATCCGGCTAGCGACGCGCCGGCCGGGTACACCCCGGACCAGCGCGGCAAACCGGGCGGTTTCATCGGCGACCCGGATGTCATGGACACCTGGGCGACTTCCTCGCTGACCCCGCAGATCGCCACCCATTGGCGCGACGATCCGGCTCTGTTCGAGGCCGCCTTCCCTATGGATCTGCGCCCGCAGGCCCAGGACATAATCCGCACCTGGTTGTTCGCGACTGTCGTCCGAGCCGACCTGGAACAGCGTTCCCTGCCCTTCTACAGCGCCGCCATCAGCGGTTTCATATTGGACCCGGACCGCAAGAAGATGTCCAAGTCGAAGGGCAACGTCGTCACGCCGATGGGCCTATTGGAACAGCACGGGTCCGATGCCGTCCGCTACTGGGCCGCCTCCGCCCGCCTCGGCACCGACGCGGCTTTCGAGCCCGGCCAAATGAAAGTCGGCCGCCGCCTGGCCATCAAGATCCTGAACGCCTCCAAGTTCGCCCTCTCCTTCCTAACCGCCCCCGCCGATCCAACCGCCGCCGTCCCAACCGGCCGGCCCCGGCCGGCCGACCCGGCCAGCCGGCTGACGTTCGACCCGGCGCGGGTCGTAAGCCCGCTGGACCAGTCGATGCTGGCGAGTCTGCGGGCCGTGGTGGGGACCGCCACCGAGGCGCTGGCCAACTACGACCACACCCGCGCGCTGGAGGCGGTCGAGGCCTTCTTCTGGACTTTTTGCGACGACTACATCGAACTGGTCAAGGCCCGTGTCAACGGCGCGGCCGGGGCCGAGGCGGCGGCCTCGGCCCGAACCGCCCTCGGCATGGCGCTGTCGGTGTTGCTGAGGCTGTTCGCGCCGTTCCAGCCGTTCGCCACCGAAGAGGTCTGGTCTTGGTGGCACCAGGAAGGCGACTCGATCCACCGCCAGCCTTGGCCGAGCCCCGACGAGTTGGGCGCCGGCCAGGCGGGCGCCGGCGCGCCCGAAGACGCCGACCCGGCGGTCCTGGCCGTGGCCGGCGCCGTCCTGAGCGCGCTGCGCAAGGCCAAGTCCGAGGCCAAAGCTTCGATGCGGACGGAGATCGGCAGCGCCACAGTGGCCGTCCCGGCGACTCTGACCGCCGCGGCCGTGGCCGCCAAAGCCGACGTGATGGCGGCCGGCCGCGCCGCCGAACTGATCCTGGCGGCATCGGACGCCGAACTTGTCGAACTGGTCTGCGCCGCCCTGCGCCAAGACCCGCCGACCCAATAGCCACCGGACGCCCGCAACCCGCCGGCGGCCGACCCGCCACACCGCCCCGGCACGGCAGAGCGGCATTTCGGTTGTCCAAACACGGCGCGCCGCGCCCGCACTTCGACGCCAGGCACCGCGCGCCGGTTGCCAGAACACGCCGCCGCGCCCGCACCTCGGCGCCAAGCGCCGCGCGCCGGTTGCCAGAACACGCCGCCGCGCCCGCACCTCGGCGCCAGGCGCCGCGCGCCGGTTGCCAGAACACGCCCCCGCCCGCACCTCGGCACCAAGCTGCCGGCTCCGATCATCAGAACACGGCCGCCCGCGCCGAAGGGCGGCGCCGAGCGCCGCGCCGGTTGCCATAACCCGGCGAGGC
>JAITKC010000357.1 GCA_031278665.1 Bifidobacteriaceae bacterium
AGGCGGCGGATGCCCTCGCGGTCCATGGTCAACCGGGCGGCCCGGGCGGTCGGCGTCACCCGGACGCGGCCGGCGGCCTCGAGTTCTTGGAGGGTCGGGGTGGAGATGGCCTCGATTTCCGGGACCACGACGTCCGGGCGCTCGCGTTCGACCAGTTCGCGCAGGGCGGCTGGGTCGAGCATGTCGATGACGTGCGCCCGGTGCGCCACCTGATGGGCCGGGGCGTTCGGGTAGCGGTCGACGGCGATCACCTCCACGCCCAGGCGCTGCAATTCGATGGCGACCTCTTTGCCCAGTTCGCCCGAACCCAGCAGCATCACGCGGCTGGCGGCGGCGGTCAGGGGCGTGCCGATGGCGACGGACATATCAGGTCCTTTCCTCGGGGCGAGCGCTGGTCAACCACCGAGCTTAGCCGCGCCGGTAGAGTGGTCGGTCGTGACAGAGCCGACTGGCGCCGCGCAAAGGCGGGGATTGTTCAAGGCCGGCGACCGGGTTCAGCTGGCGGACACCAGGGGACGTCTGAACACCATAGTCCTGGAGACGGGCAAGGTGTTCCACTCCCATCGCGGGTGGTTTGGGCACGACGAATTGATCGGGCACCCCGAGGGCAGCGTGGTCGCCACCAGCGCGGGGCGCCGCTACGTCGCCATGCGGCCGCTGTTGGCCGACTTCGTGTTGTCGATGCCGCGCGGGGCGGCCGTCGTCTACCCGAAAGACGCCGGTCAGATCGTGGCGATGGCGGACGTCTATCCGGGCGCCCGGGTGATCGAGGCCGGACTCGGCTCCGGCGCCCTGGCCATGTCGCTGCTGCGGGCGGTCGGCGACCAGGGACGGTTGGTCAGCGTCGAGCGGCGCGAAGACTTCGCCGCCATCGCCCGGGCCAATGTCGAAGGCTGGTTCGGCGGCCCCCACCCGGCCTGGGACGTGCGGGTCGGCGAACTGAGCGGCATCGTCCAACAAACCGCGCCGGGCGACTTCGACCGGATGGTCCTCGACCTGCTCGACCCCTGGGAGCAGGTGGCGGCGGCCCACCGGGCGCTGGCGCCGGGCGGCGTCCTAATCGCCTACGTCGCCACCACCACCCAGCTGTCGCGGCTAGTCGAGACGGTGCGGGCGGACGGCCGCTTCGCCGAGCCGGAGGCCTGGGAGGCGCTGGTGCGAGGCTGGCACGTCGAGGGATTGGCGGTCCGCCCCGAACACCGGATGATCGGCCACACCGGTTTCCTGGTCCGCACCCGCCGCTTGGCCGACGGCGTCCAAGCGCCCGAACGCCGCCGCCGCCCGGCCCCGGGGGCGTATGACGACCAGGCCCTGGCCTGGTCGCCGGAGGCGCTGGGGGAGCGCCAGGCGTCCGACCGCAAGATCAGGCGGGTCCGGCGGTCCCTCGAACAGGGCGGTGGACCCCGGGACGGCGCCTAGCGGTACCCTGTTGGCGTGCCAGTTGAGATCGCGCCGTCGATTCTGACGGCTGACTTCGCCAACCTGGAGCGCGAACTGGGGCGAATCGCCGAAGCCGACTGGGTCCACTTGGACGTCATGGACGGGCACTTTGTGCCCAATTTGACGATCGGCCCGCCGGTGATCCGGCGAATCGCCCAGGTCAGCCCGCTGCCGACGGACGTCCATCTGATGATCGACAACCCAGACCGGTTCGCGCCCGACTACGCCGCCGCCGGGGCCGACTCGGTGACTTTCCACCTCGAGGCCGCCAAGGCGCCGGTCCGCCTGGCCCGCGAATTGCGCCGCCAGGGGGCCAAGGCGGCGGTGGCGATCAATCCGGCCACGCCGGTCGCCGCCCTCGAGGACTTGTTGGACGAAGTCGACATGGTGCTGATCATGTCGGTCGAGCCGGGTTTCGGCGGCCAAAGCTTCATTGAGCGCTCGCTCGGCAAACTGGCCCGGGCCAAAGCGCTAATCGCCGGCCGCCCGGTCAAACTCGAAATCGACGGCGGCGCCGACCGGCGGACCACGCCGCTGATCGCTCGGGCCGGAGCCGACGTGATCGTGGCCGGTTCGGCCGTGTTCGGCGCCGAGGACCCGGCGGCCGAGATCCGCGCGCTTAAGGAGCTGGCCCGTTGAGCCGGCCCACCGGCCCCGGCAAGTCGGCGGCATGGTCCGCCAAGACGCCTGTCAAACCGGGCGAGGCGCTCGACCGGGCCTTCGAACTGGCCGAGTTGGGACCGGTCCACGGCCCGAACCCGAGAGTCGGCTGCGTCGTAGTCGACCGTTGGGGCGCCTTCGCGGGCGAAGGCTTTCACGCCGGCGCCGGCACCGCCCACGCCGAGGTGGCGGCCCTGGCCGCGGCGCGCCGCCGAGGCGCCAACACAGTCGGGGCGACCGCCTATGTGACTTTGGAGCCGTGTAACCACCACGGCCGCACGGGGCCGTGCAGCCGGGCCCTGGCGGAGGCGGGCGTCGGCCGGGTGGTTTACGCGCTGACCGATCCGAACCCGGCCGCCACCGGCGGCGCCGCCTACCTCAGCGACCGCGGCGTCGAAGTCGAAGGCGACGTCGAAGCCGGGCGGGCGATCGCCCTGAACCGCGCCTGGTGCCACGCGATGACCACCGGGCGGCCATATGTCACCCTCAAAGTGGCGGCCAGTCTGGACGGGCGGGTGGCGGCGGCCGACGGCTCGTCGCAATGGATCACCGGCGC
>JAITKC010000359.1 GCA_031278665.1 Bifidobacteriaceae bacterium
CGATCGCCGCCGGCATCTGGCTACTCGACGACCGACGCTACTATCTGGTGGCGACAGCCATACTGGTGTACAGTCTGATCCCGTTCGGACTGGTCTTCGAGCGCCGCCGGCCGCCGGCCCGCGAACTGGTGATTCTGGCTGTGATGACCGCGATCGCGGTGGCTTCGCGGGCCGCTTTTTTCATGCTGCCGCACTTCAAGCCGATGGCCGCGGTGGTGATAATCACCGGCGCGGCCCTCGGCCCCGAAGCCGGTTTCTTGGTCGGGGCGATGGCCGCCTTCACATCGAACTTTCTGTTCGGCCAAGGACCGTGGACGCCTTGGCAGATGTTCGGCTTCGGGGTGGTCGGATTTGCGGCCGGACTGGTCTTGCGCCCCGGCCGCTTGCCACCCCGCCCCCTGCCGATGGCGCTGTTCGGCGGTTTGGCGGTGTTCGCCGTCTACGGTCCAATAGTCGACACCTCGGCGCTGGTGACCTTCTACGCCCGCCCGACTATGGAACTGGCCTTGGCGACCTACGCCGCCGGGGTGCCGGTCAACCTGATCCACGCCGGCGCGACCGTCCTGTTCCTCTTGGCGCTGGCCAGGCCCATGGTTCTGAAACTGCGACGCGTCCAAGCCAAATACGGCCTGGCGACCCGGGCTGAGGCGGCGGACGAGTCGGCGGACTGAGGCGGCGGGCTGAGGCGGCGGCGGGCGGTCAGAGCTGGCCGACTAGTTTGGCCGAAGGTTTGAGCGTCTCGGCGCCCAGGACCCAGCGGGCCGGGCAGACTTCCGCCGGGTTGGCGGCGACCCATTGAGCGGCTTTGACTTTGCGCAGTAAGTCGCGGGCGTCGCGGCCGACCGCCCCGTCCGAAATCTCAATCGCTTTGATGATCCCGTCCGGGTCGATCACGAAAGTCGCCCGCTCGGCCAGGCCGGTTTCCTCGATCATGACCCCGAAGCCTCGGGTGATCTGCCCCGACGGGTCCCCGACCATCGGGAATCCGATCGACTTGATGGCGTCGGAGGTGTCATGCCAGGCCTTGTGCGAGAAGTGCGTGTCAGTCGACACAGAGTAGATCTCGGTCTGAAGATCTTTGAAGTCGTCATATAAGGACGCCAAGTCGGCCAATTCGGTGGGGCAGACGAAGGAGAAGTCGGCCGGATAGAAGAAGACCACCGACCAGGCGCCCAGCAGGTGGCCATCGGTCAGGTCGCGGAAGTCGCCGGCGACATAGGCGGTGGCGGAGAACTCCGGAATGCGGCTGTTGAGGTTGGACACGGTTCGATTTGGCCTTTCTTCGCGGCCGCCTGGCCCGACTACGCGCCCGGGCCGGCGGCGATTGGTTTGAGCTGACAGGTGTTTGCCGTTCGGCCGGCGCCCTCAGGAGTTGCCGTCGAACAGGGAGGTCACGGAGCCGTCGTCGAAAACCTCCCGGATGGCGCGGGCGATCAGCGGGGCGATCGACAAGACCGTCAGTTTGTCGAAGCGCCTGTCCTCCTCGATCGGCAGGGTGTCGGTGACCACGACTTCGGAGATGAACGACCTCTTCAGCCGATCGACGGCGGGGCCGGACAAGACGGCGTGGGTGGCGGCGACGATCACCTGCGCGGCGCCGTTGCTGTGCAGCGCCTCGGCGGCCTGGACAATAGTTCCGGCGGTGTCGATCATGTCGTCCACAATCACGCAAGTCCGGCCCTGGACCTCGCCGACCAATTCATGGACCTTGACTTGATTGGCGACCGTGGGGTCGCGGCGTTTGTGGATTATCGCCAGCGGCGCGGCCAGCCGGTCAGACCACAAGTCGGCCAGCCGGACCCGGCCGGCGTCAGGCGAGACGATTGTCAAACGCGAGCGATCAACCCGGGTGCGGACGTAGTTCGTCAGAATCGGCAGCGCCCAGAGGTGATCGACCGGCCCGTTGAAGAAACCCTGTATCTGAGCGGTGTGCAGGTCGACGGCCATCAGGCGGTCCGCCCCGGCGGTCTCGAACAGGTCGGCCACCAGCCGGGCCGAGATCGGCTCGCGCCCGCGGTGTTTCTTGTCCTGGCGGGCGTAGCCGTAGAAGGGCGCGATCGCGGTGATCGACTTGGCCGAGGCCCGCTTCAGCGCGTCGCACATGATCAAATGCTCCATGATCCACTGGTTGATCGGCGAGGTATGGGACTGGAGGCAAAAGGCGAAGGCGCCGCGCACCGACTCCGAGAAGCGGACGTAGATCTCGCCGTTGGCGAAGTCGTAGGCCGATGTCGGCACCAACTCGCAGTGCAGTTCGCGGGCGACGGCCTCGGCCAATTCCGGGTGCGCCCGCCCGGACACCAGGACCATTCTCTTTTCCGTGTCGTGGCTGATGATTCCGCTGGCCAAGGCATCGCCTTTCTGGTTGGTTGGCTTAGTTCAGTTGTCTTATGGTGTGGCGCCGGTGGCGCCGGCGGCGCCGGCTTGGCGGTCCGGGGAGGGGCCCGGCTCGGACTTGGCCAGCGCGCTCTCGGCCGCCAGCGCGCTGGCCGAACCCGGCCGCTTGCGGCTGGTCCAGCCCTCGACCACCCGTTGCGGGCCGGCGCTGACGGCCAGCGCTCCGGCCGGCACGTCTCGGCGCACAACTGCGCCGGCGCCCGAATACGAGCCCGCGCCCATTTCGACCGGCGCGACGATGACGTTATTCGAGCCGATTCGGGCCGCCGGCCCGATCACGCAGCGGGATTTCGACACGCCGTCGTAATTGGCGAAGATGGTCCCCGCCCCGACGTTGGCGCCGGCCCCGATGGCGGCGTCGCCGACATAGGCCAAATGCGGCACCTTGGCGCCATCGTCCACCTGCGCGGCCTTCAACTCGGTGAAGGCGCCCGCCTTGGTCGCCCGGCCGAGCACCGTCCCGGCCCTGAGGTGCGCGAACGGCCCAACCTCCGCCCCGGCGCCGATTCGGGCCTGCCGGGCGACGGTCCGGTCGACCGTCGCGCCTTGGCCGACCTCGGTGTCGACCAGGGTGGTGAAAGGTCCGATGACGCCGCCGACGGCCACGCTGGTGCGTCCCGCCAGGTGGGTGCCCGGCATCAGCGTCACATCACGCGCCAGCCGGACGTCGGCGTCGATCCAGGTCGACGCCGGGTCGACGACTGTGACGCCGTCGATCATCGCCTGGTCCACGATCCGCCGGTTGAGGGCGGCCCCGGCCTGGGCCAACTGGCCGCGGTCGTTGACCCCTTGGGCCGCGGCCGGATCTTCGGCGACCACCGCGCGCACCGTCCGGCCGGCCGTCCGAGCGGCCGCGACCACGTCGGTCAAGTAGACCTGGCCCTGGTTGTTGTCCCTGGTCAAGCCGCCGATGGCGGATCGCAACAGGTCGGCCTCCAAGACGTAGGCAGAGGCGTTGACCTCGTTGATGGCCGCCTGCTCCGGCGTGGCGTCGACCTGTTCGACTATCCGGGCGACCTGGCCGGCGGCGTCGCGCACAATCCGGCCGTAGCCGAACGGGTTGTCGACCACCGCGGTCAACAAGGTGACGGCGTTGCCGTCGGCGCGATGCGTCTGGGCCAACCGGGCCAGGATGTCCGAGTCGATCAGCGGCGTGTCGCCGCAAATGACCACGACCCGATCCAGCCGACCGGCCGACGCGGCATCGGCGGCGGGCAGGGCGGCGGCGGCGCGGTCGAGCGCGGCCAGGGCGCACTGAACGGCCCGGCCGGTGCCGGGGACCTCGTCCTGGTCCGCGATAACCGCGTCGGGGGCGTGGCGGGCGGCCTCGGCGGCGACCTGCTCGCGCCCGTGCCTGACCACAACCGCGATCTGATCGGGTTCGAGCCCTTGGGCGGCGGCGATGGCGTGCCCGAGCAGGCTGCGCCCGGCCACCTGGTGCAGCACCTTGGGTGTGGTCGACTTCATGCGAGTGCCTTCGCCGGCGGCAAGGATAATCACGGCAAGTCCGGTCATATATTGGATCTCCAACGCTTCAGTGGCAGCGGGGGACTTGGACTAGTACAGCTTAGTCGGCCACGGCCGGCCCGGCGCCGCGGCGAAGCCGGTTCGCGAACTGGTCGCCCCCGGACGGCCGCGCCCCGGGCAGATTCGGCTGGCGCCACGAGTCGTGGCACACTAGAGAAGCTTTCCGCCTTGGTGTAATCGGCAGCACAGGGGTTTTTGGTGCCCTTAGTCTAGGTTCGAGTCCTGGGGGCGGAGCGTCCCGGGCCGTCGCGCCGTCGCGCCGCGCCTGCGACAATGGTCAGCGTGTCCCGTCGCGCCAGCCAGCCCAACCGTCCCCGCATGACCGGACGCCAACGGCGCGAGCAGTTGGTCGAGGTCGCCCGCAGCGTTTTCGCCGCCAAGGGTTTCGAGCCCGCCTCAGTCGAGGAGATCGCGGCCCGGGCCGAGGTCTCCAAGCCGGTGGTCTACGAGCATTTCGGCGGCAAAGAGGGCATCTACGCGGTGGTGGTGGACCGCGAGGTGCGCGAGTTGTCGAACCGTCTGATCCAGGCGCTCAGCGTCGAAGACCATCCCAAGCGGATCGTCGAGCGAACGGCCTTGGCGTTACTCGACTATATAGAGCAGAACGAGGACGGTTTCCGCATCCTGGTACGCGACTCGCCGGTGGCGCAGGCCACCGGCCCGTTTTCGTCCATGTTGGGCGATGTCGCGCGCACAGTCGAGGCGTTGTTGGCGACCGAGTTCGACAACCACGACCTCGACCCGGACACCGCCCCGCTTTACGCCCAGATGCTAGTCGGAATGATCGCCTTCACCGGCCAATGGTGGCTGGAGGCGAAGTCGCCGGAAAAGGCCATGGTGGCGGCCCACCTGACCAACCTCGGCTGGAACGGGCTGCGCGGCATGGAGCGGGCGCCCCGACTAAGGACTCTCGACATCGAGTGACACTCGGATAGGGTGGGTGCCCATGAGCTCGCCGCCCCGCATCCGCAAAGACGCAACCGGCCAAGTGGTCGAGGCATGGGGGCGCGAACGCCCGGACCTCGACGCCTCGCCTTTGGAGGTCTTCTCGCGCGTGACGCGCCTGGCGAAATATCTGGACCAGGTGCGGCGCGACGCCTTTGAACGCCATGGCCTGCAAGGATGGGAATTCGACGTGCTGGCGGAGTTGCGCCGGTCGGGCGAGCCCTACGAGTTGACGCCCGGCCAGATGTCGGCGGCCATCCTGCTGTCGACCGGCGCGATGACCAACCGGCTCAACCGGATCGAGACGGCCGGGTTAATCCAGCGCCGCGAAGATCCCTCCGACGGCCGGGTGGTGCGGGTTCGCCTGACCGAATCTGGGCGCCTGCGGGTCGACGCCGCCTTGGCCGATTTGCTGGGGCGCGAAGCCGATTTGCTGGGCCCGGTCTCGGTGACCAACCGGGCGCGCGTCGCCGCCACCTTGGCCCAAATGCTGGCCCAGTTTGAGCAGGCGGGCGGCGGCCGGGGCCGCGAAGGCGGGCCGGCGGCTGGCCGCAGCGGCGGCTGATGGCGCATCTGATCGGCGCCGAGGCGGCGTCGATCGCCTTCGCCGGCGAACCGGTGCTCTCCAACGTCTCACTAGGGCTGGCCGACGGCGACCGGATCGGGATAGTCGGGCGCAACGGCGAGGGCAAATCGACTCTGATGTCCCTGCTGGCCGGGCGCCTTGAGCCGGACTCCGGGCGAGTGACCCGACGCGGCGGCGTCCGAGTGGGGCTGCTGGAGCAGGCCGACCGCGTGCCGGACGGCGCCACGGTCCGTCAGACCGCGCTCGGCGGCCAGCCAACTCACACCTGGGCGGCGCGGCCGCGGTCGCGCGAGATCGTGGCCGCGCTCCTGGCCGGCCTGGACCTGGATCGACCAATGGGTTCGCTGTCCGGCGGCCAACGCCGCCGCGCCGCCTTGGCGGCCGTTCTGATTGGGGACTGGGACGCGCTGTTCCTCGACGAGCCGACTAACCAGCTTGACATCGCCGCCATCACCTGGTTGGCGCGCCACCTGAGAAGCCGCTGGCCAGCCCGCCGCGGCGGATTGGCCCTGGTCACCCACGACCGCTGGTTCCTTGACCAAGTGTCGGAGCAAACCTGGGAGGTCCATTCCGGCGGCGTCCAGGCATTCGAGGGCGGCTACGGCGCCTATATCCTCCAGCGAGTCGAGCGCGACCGCCAGCAGGCCGCCGCGTCATCGCGCCGCCGCAACGTCTTGCGCAAGGAGTTGGCCTGGCTCAGGCGCGGCGCGCCGGCCCGAACCGCGAAACCGAAGTTCCGCCTGGACGCGGCCGCCGCCCTGATCGCGGATTTGCCCCAGCCGCGCGACACGGTCCAGTTGAAGCGCTTGGCGATGAGCCGGCTGGGCAAGGACGTGCTCGAATTGGAGCGGGTCAGCGCCGGCTATGGCGCGAGCCGCCGCGCCGACCGGCCAGCCGGCGATGACGACCAGCCAGCCGGCGACGCCCGGCCAGCCGGCGATGACGCCCGGACGGTGCTCCGTGAAATCGACTGGATCATCGGGCCGGGCGACCGGCTGGGCATTCTGGGCGCCAACGGCGCCGGCAAGACCACCTTGTTGAGAGTCTTGACCGGCGAACTGGCGCCGCTGGCCGGCCGCGTCAAACGCGGCAAGACAGTCCGGACGGCTTGGCTCAGCCAGACCATGGCCGAACTCGAGCCGCTGGCCGACCTGCGGATATTGGACTTGCTTGACCGCCTGAAAGCCTCTTATCAGGCGGGCGGGCGTCCGGCCGGTTCCTGGACCGGCGGCGGGCGCGACGCCAAGGCCGGCTGGGCGGCCGGGTCCGAGGAGATGACCCCGACCGCGTTACTCGAGCGCCTCGGTTTCGCCCCGGCCCAGTTCGCCACCCCGATCCGAGATCTCTCGGGCGGCCAGCGCCGCCGCCTCCAATTGGCGCTGACCCTGTTGGACGAGCCGAATGTGCTGATCCTGGACGAGCCGACCAACGACTTGGACACCGACATGCTGGTGGCGATCGAAGACCTGCTCGACTCCTGGCCGGGCACCTTGCTGGTGGTCACCCACGACCGCTATCTCATGGAACGGGTCACCGACTGCCAATACGGCATCTTCGACGGACAGTTGCGTCACCTGCCCGGCGGGGTCGACCAGTACCTCCGGTTGGCCGCCGAACAGCCGCCGCCGGCGCCCGATGCCGCCGACCGGCTTCCAGCCCAAGACGTCGCCAAGCCCGCGGCCGGCCGCGCGGGATCATCGGGCGGCGGGCC
>JAITKC010000043.1 GCA_031278665.1 Bifidobacteriaceae bacterium
GGACGGCGGGCCCGTCCAGGACCCCGGGTCGGCGTCCTACCTGGCCACCTTCGCCCCGTGCGACGACTTCGCGGCCCGGCTGCACCCGGAAACAAGGCGAGGAAACGTGCCCGTCACACGGCCATGGCAGACTTATCCAGCTGAGTGCCGCCTAATGTGAGAAGGAGCCTGAATGGACAGGCAGCAGGAATACGTTCTGAGAGCGATGGAGGAACGTGACATCCATTTCATCCGGCTTTGGTTCACCGACGTGCTGGGAATTCTCAAGTCCGTGGCGATCGCGCCAGCCGAGTTGGAGGGGGCCTTCGCGGAGGGAATCGGCTTCGACGGGTCGGCGATCGAGGGATTCACCCGCGTCTATGAGGCCGACATGGTGGCGATGCCGGATCCGACCACCTTTCAACTGCTGCCGTGGCACGGCGACCGCCACGGCACCGCGCGAATGTTTTGCGACATTCTGACGCCCGATGGCGACCCGTCGCCGGCCGACCCGCGTTACGTCCTGAAGCGGGCCTTGAAGCGGGCCTCGGACATGGGTTTCAGTTTTTACACCCATCCCGAGATCGAGTTCTACTTGTTCAAGTCCGGCACCGGGCGTTCGACTAACCCGCTGGTGCCGTTGGACTCCGGCGGCTATTTCGACCACACCGCCCGGGGAACCACAAACGATTTCAGGCGCATCGCCATCGAGATGCTGGAGTCGATGGGCATTTCGGTCGAGTTCTCGCACCACGAGGCCGGGCCCGGCCAAAACGAGATCGACCTGCGCTACGCCGACGGTCTGACCATGGCGGACAACATCATGACCTTCCGCTCGGTGGTCAAAGAGGCGGCGTTGGCGGAGGGCGTTTTCGCCTCGTTCATGCCCAAGCCGATGGCGCGCCACCCGGGCAGCGGCATGCACACGCACTTCTCCTTGTTCGAGGGCGACCGCAACGCCTTCTTCGACGCCGACGCCGAATACGAGTTGTCGAAAACCGCCCGCTCCTTCATGGCCGGCGTGCTCCACTATTCGCGCGAGATCAGCTTGATCACCAACCAGTTCGTGAACTCCTACAAGCGCCTGTGGGGCGGCGCCGAGGCGCCCAATTACGTCTGCTGGGGCCACAACAACCGCTCGGCTTTGCTGCGCGTGCCGATGTATAAGCCCGGCAAGCCGCAGACCGCCAGGGTCGAGTTCAGGGGCATGGATTCGGCCGTCAACCCTTATCTCGCCTTCGCGTCGATCCTCAGCGCGGGCCTGAAGGGGATCGAGCGGCAGTTGCCGTTGCCGTCCGAGGCCGAAGACGACGTCTGGGCCTTGACCGACGCCGAGCGGCGGGCTTTGGGCATCCAGCCGTTGCCGCGCTCGTTGGACGAGGCGGTGGGGATAATGGCCGAATCAGAGTTGGCGGCCGAGACCTTGGGGGAGCACGTCTTCGAGTTCGTGCTGCGCAACAAGCGCCAGGAGTGGTCCGAGTACCGGGCGCAGGTCACGGCCTACGAACTGGAACGCTTCTTGCCGATCCTGTGACGGCGGCAGCGTGATGGCGCCGGCCACGCCCGAGAGCGGCGGCCGGGTGCGCTCGGCCACCGCCGAGTTGATTCGGGCCGGATTGGCGGACGCCGCCCGCGGCGCCAAACTGTTGGCCGAACTGGCCGGTTTCGGGCTGGACTTGGCGCCGGCCGCCCTCGGCGGCGCGGCCGACCCGGATCTGGCGCTGCTGACTTTGGCCCGGATCGCGTCCGCCGCTCCGGGCCGCGACGGCTTGGCTCGACTTTGGCCCGACCAAAGGGCCTTGGGCCGTTTGACGGCGGTGGTCGGCGGCTCGGCCGCGCTGGGCGACCACTTGGTCCGCCACCCGGAGCATTTGACCGCCCTGTCCGGCGGCGACGCGCTGAAGGCGTCAGACGCGCCCGATGCCGCGGCCGACGATTTCGCGGCCCCGACCGAGCGGCAACTGGCGTTCAGGGCCGCCTTGCTGCGGGCGGTCGGCGCCGATCCGGACGCGCAGACGCCGGTGGCGGCATCGGCGGCGCCGGAACCGCTGCGCCTGGCCTACCGGCGGGCGCTGCTTGGGATAGCGGCCGACGACCTCGCCAACCCGGCCCCGACCGAACTATTCCCGCTGGTGGCCAGCGCCTTGGCGGATTTGGCGACGGCGGTGCTGGACGCCGCTTTGGCGGTGGCCCGGAGCGGCGTCGACGCCCACGACCAGGCCCGGCTGGCGGTTATCGCGATGGGCAAGGCCGGCGGACGGGAACTGAATTACGTGTCCGATGTCGACGTCGTCTATGTCGCCGCGCCGTCCGGTCCGGCCGTGGCGGAGCCGGACGCCCTGGCGACTGCGGCCCAGCTGGCGGCGGGCCTCCAGCGGGTGGTTTTCGGCCCGGCGGGGGAGCCGCCGATCTGGCAGGTCGATCCGAACCTGCGCCCCGAGGGCAAGAACGGGCCGCTGACGCGAACTCTCGAGTCCCACCTGGCCTACTACCGCAAGTGGGCTCAGACCTGGGAGTTTCAGGCCTTGCTGAAGGCCCGCCCGGCCGCCGGCGACATGGCGCTGGCCCGCCGCTACTACGAGGCGACCAGGCCGTTCGTCTGGCACGCGGTCGAATCCGAGAACTTCGTCGAGGACGCCCAGGCGATGCGCCGCCGGGTTGAGGAGCATGTGCCGCCGGCCGAGGCGGAGCGCCAGATCAAACTCGGACGGGGCGGACTGCGGGACGTCGAGTTCACCGTCCAACTGCTGCAGCTGGTCCACGGCCGGTCCGATCCGGCGATCCGGACGGCCGGCACTCTCAGCGCGCTCGAGGCGCTGCGCGACGGCGGCTACGTCGGCCGGGCGGCGGCCGCCCGGCTGGCCGCCTGCTACCGGCTGGCCAGAGTGTTGGAGCATCGGGTCCAACTCCAGCGGCTGCGGCGAACCCATTTGATGCCGACCGGCGAATCCGACCTGCGGCGCCTCGCCCGGGCGGCCCGGATTCAGCCGCCGGAGGGCGCCGCCCTGGAGCGGATCTGGCAGGCCGCCCGCCGCGAGGTCCGCTCGCTCCACGAGGAGTTGTATTACCGCCCGCTGCTGCCGGCGACCGCCAAACTGACGGCGGGCGAGGCGACTTTGGCGCCCGGCGCGGCGCGGGACCGGCTGGGCGCCCTCGGTTATCGCCACCCGGACGGCGCGCTGCGCCACATCGCCGCGTTGACCAGCGGAGTGACCCGCCAAGCGGCGATCCAGCGGCAACTGCTGCCGGTGATGTTGGGCTGGTTCGCCGACGGCGCCGATCCGGACGCCGGTCTGCTGTCGTTCCGGCGCTTGTCGGAGGCCCTCGGCTCGACCCATTGGTACCTGCGGATGTTGCGCGATTCGGCCGGCGCGGCCGAACGGCTGTCGCACGCCCTGGCGGCGTCGAAGTTCGTGGCCGAGAATCTGGCCCGCTCGCCGGAGTCGGCCCGCTGGTTCGAGTCGGACCGCGACTTGGAGCCGCGCCAGGCCGCCGATCTGAGCGGCGAGTTGGCGGCGGTGATCGAGCGACGCGAATCGGCCGCCACGGCGGCGACGGCGGTGCGGTCGCTGCGCCGGCGCGAGTTGACCCGGTTGGCGACCGCGATGGCGCTGCGCCAGCTAGACGACGGCGCCGCCAGGTTCGCCGTCTCGGCGATCGCCGGGGTGGCGTTGGCGGCCGCTTTCGAATTGGCGGTCGAGGCGGTGGCGGTCGAGGACGGCGAGCGTCTGGCGGACGTGGCGGTTATCGCCATGGGCTCGCTGGGTGGCCGCGAGATGGCCTTCGGCTCGGACGCCGACGTGGTGTTCGTCCACCGGGCGCGGGTGGGCGCGGATGAGGCGGCCGCCCAAAACCAAGCCCAGGCGGTCGCTTCGAGGCTGCGGTCGCTGCTTGGCGGCATCGGGCCGGAGCCGGCCCTGGAAATCGACGCCGACCTGCGCCCCGAAGGCCGGGTCGGGCCGTTGTCGCGGTCGGTCGCGGCTTATCGGGAGTACTACGGGCGCTGGGCGCTGACCTGGGAGCGCCAGGCGCTGCTGCGGGCCCGGCCGGTGGCCGGCGACGCGGCCGTGGCCGGCGCGTTCATGGAGGTCGCCGGCCCGGTCCGGTATCGGCCGGGCGGACTGGGCGAAACCGAGCTGAAAGACCTGCGGCTGCTCAAGGCTCGCATCGACGCCGAGCGGCTGCCCCGCGGGGTGGAGCCGGCGCGGCACGTCAAACTCGGCCCCGGCGGGCTGTTGGACGTTCAGTGGGTGGCGCAGCTCTATCAACTACGCCACGCCGCCGGCGAGCCCGGCCTGCGGGTGACTGGCACGGTCGAGGCGCTCGAGGCGGCGGCCGCAGCCGGCCTGATGGACTCCGCCGACGCCCAGATCCTGATCGAGTCGTGGATGCAGGCGATGTCGATCCGCAACGCCAACGTGCTGTGGACCGGCCGGATGGGGCCGACCAGCGACGTGGTTCCCTCCGATCCGCACCACCTGCGGGGTGTCGCCGGGCTGATGGGCTACCGCCGCGGCGCCGGCCAGCAGTTGACCGAGGACCGCGCCCGCTTGGCCCGCCGCGCCCACCAAGTCTTCGACCGGCTGTTTTACTCCTGACCGGGGGAGGGCATCGCCTCGGACGGGTCGTCGGGGGCGTCCTCGTCATCGTCGTCTTGGCGCAACAACTCGTCATCGACTAACTCGTAGCGGTGGACGTAAGTCGAAATTATCGCCTGGCAGGTGGCGACCAGCGGCAGCGACAAGAACGCGCCCATCGGGCCGAGCAGGGTGCCCAGAGCCAGCACCGACACGAACGCCACCGCCGGGTTGATCTCCATCGCCCTGGCGGTCAGCTTGGGGGCCACCAGGAAGTTCTCGACCTGCTGGTAGGCGACGATGAAGATGACGACGGCCAAACCCTTGAGCGGGGATTCGATCAGAGCCACCAGCACCGGCCCGGCGCCCCCCAGGTAGGCGCCGATCGTCGGCACGAACTGGGAGACGATGCCGCAGAACAGCGCCAGCGGCAGGGCGTAGTCGACGCCGACGATCAGCAGGAAGACGAAAGTCGCGGCGGCGTTGACCAAGGCCAGGATGACGCGCGAGGAAATGTAGCCGGCGGTCTTCTCCTGGGCGGTGGACCAGACTTTCAGCACCACCCGCTGGTGTTCGGGCGGCAGCGGCGAGCAGAGCGTGGCCCGCAGCCGGGGACCCTGGGCGGAGATGTAGAAGACCAGCAACAGCAGGCCCAGGAAGGAGAACAGCCCCGAGAAGACCTGGCCGCCGACCGCCCAGGCGTTCGCCGCCAGGGTCGCCCCCCAGTCGCTGACTAGTTTCTGGAGGGCCTCGTTTTGGGTCGGGATGCGGGCGCCGAAGCGCTCGACCAGCCACTCGGTGACGTTCTCATAAATGTCGGGAACGCGTTGGACCAGTTCGATCACCTGGCTGACGAACATCGATCCGAAGGCCCCCACCAGGCCGGCCACCGCCAGCGCCACCGCCGCCATGACCGCGCCGGTCGCCAAGCCGCGCCGCCAGCCTTTGGCGACTAGCCAGTTGACCGGCGGCTCCATCGCCAGGGCGACGAACAGCGACGCCACCACCACCATGATCAGCGAGGACAGTCGGCCGACGGCGTTCCAAAGGAGTATCGCCGCCACGACGACCAGCACCACTTTGACGGCCGCACGAGTCAGCCAGGGCGGGGCGGCGCGGTTCGAACTGGTCTGTCCCAAGACCGTCATGCGGGCTCCTCCCATCGGGGGCGAAAGTCGTAGGTCAGTCTAACCGCCGGCCCCGGCGGACGGCATCGGGCAAATCCCGGGCGCAGACAAAGACCGGCCGCCGGGGTCTGGGGGCGCCCGGCGGCCGGTCGACTGTGGCGGTCAGATGTCGTAATAGAGTTCGAATTCGTGCGGATGCGGGCGCAAGCGCAGCGGATCGACTTCGCGGGTGCGCTTGTAGTCGATCCAGGTCGAAATCAGGTCGGGCGTGAAGACGTCGCCCTCGGTCAAGAAGTCGTGGTCGGCCTCAAGGGCGTCCAAGACCTCCGGCAGCGAGCCCGGAACCTGTTGGATCTGGGCGTGTTCGGCCGGCGGCAGCTCATAGAGGTCCTTGTCGACCGGCTCGGGCGGCTCGATCCGGTTCTTGACGCCGTCCAGGCCGGCCATCAACTGGGCGGAGAAGGCGAGATATGGGTTCGAGGACGGGTCGGGGACCCGGAACTCGATCCGCTTGGCCTTGGGGCTGGAGCCGGTCACCGGGATGCGGATACAGGCCGAGCGGTTGCGCTGGGAGTAGACCAGGTTGACCGGCGCCTCGAAGCCGGGCACCAACCGGTGATAGGAGTTGACCGTCGGGTTGGTGAACGCCAACACCGACGGCGCGTGCGCCAGCAGGCCGCCGATGTACCAGCGCGCCATGTCCGAAAGCCCGCCATAGCCGCGCTCGTCGAAGAACAGCGGCTCGCCGTTCAACCAAAGCGACTGGTGGCAGTGCATGCCGGAGCCGTTGTCGCCGAAGATCGGCTTCGGCATGAAGGTGACGGTCTTGCCGGCCTGCCAGGCGGTGTTGCGGATGATGTACTTGAACTTCATCAGGTCGTCGCCGGCGTGCAGCAAGGTGGCGAACTTGTAGTTGATCTCCTGCTGGCCAGCCGTGCCGACTTCGTGGTGGGCCCGCTCCATCTCGAGGCCGGCCTGGGCCAGCAAATGGACCATCTCGTCGCGCAGGTCCGCCATCTGGTCGGAAGGCGAGACCGGGAAGTAGCCGCCTTTGATCCTGGTCTTATAGGCCTGGTTGCCGCCGGCCTCGTCGCGGCCGGTGTTCCACCAGGCCTCGTTCGAGTCGATGTAATAGAACGACTCGTGTTCGTTGGTCTCATAGCGCACCGAGTCGAAGATGTAGAACTCGGCTTCGGGGGCGAAGAAGGCGGTGTCGGCAATCCCGGTCGAGGCCAAATAGGCTTCGGCCTTCGCGGCCACGTTGCGCGGGTCGCGCGAATACTGCTCGCCGGTGAAGGGATCGACAATCGAGAAGTTGACGACCAAGGTCTTGCGGGTCCTGAAGGGGTCCACGAAGGCCGTCTTGACGTCCGGCATGAGCTTCATATCGGATTCGTGGATGGCCTGGAAGCCGCGGATCGAAGAGCCGTCGAACATCAAGCCGTCGGCGAAGGCGTCCTCGGTGAAGGCCGAGGCCGGGATGGTGAAATGCTGCATGATGCCCGGAAGGTCGCAGAACCGGACGTCGACAAACTCCACACCCTCGGACCGGACGAAGGCCAATGCCTCCTCAGCGCTGGTGAACATGGATTTAGCCACTCCTTAGAGTCGGTGATCGCTGAAACACCGACACCCTAGAAGGGCTGGGTGACCCGTCCATGAAGCGCTTGTTACGGGGCGGTTTCCTGAGCACGTCAGCGCCCGCGCAGCGCCTTGCGGTCGGGGCGGGCCTTGAGCGGGTCGATCCCTTTGGGCACCGGCAGTTTCATGCCTCCGATCGACGCCAGCCGCCGGTTGACCTCGGCCAAGGCCGCCCGCGAGAGCGAGGGACGCAGCCGCTTGAGTTTGCGGACCAGTTTCGGCAGGGGCACTTGGCCGTCGCCGCGCCCGACTGTCAACTCGTGGATGGCGACTCCGGGCGCGACCCGCGCGACCCGTTGGCGCTCTTTTTTGAGCATCCCTTTGATCCGGCCGGGCGACTTGCCCTCGCCGATCAGCACCACTCCGGGGCGGCCGACCGCTCGGAAGACCATGTCCATGGAGCGGGGATCGGCCGCCACCGGCTCTTGTTCGATTGTCCAGCCCCGGCGGATGGTGCCGAGCGCCGATGCCGTGGCGCCCGGTTGGTCCTCAATTCGCGCGTAGGCGACCGCCTCGGCTCGGCGGGCCAGGAACATAGTGCAGACCAGCAGCGCCATCGGCGCGGCCAGGAAGGCCATGTAACCGATGCGGCCCTTCCAGACGAAGGCGCCGAACAACACGGCCGCGCCTTCCATCCCGATGACGATCAGGGCCAGCCAGAGCCAGATCAGCGGCTGCTGTTTGGCCACCATCTGGTAGACCTGCGCGATTTGCTTGTACCAGCGCGTCTTGGTCGGCTTGGCGGCCTTGGCAGAGGCTTTGGCGGCCTTCTTGCCGGCGCGTCCGGTTGGGGTCGGCTCGGCCCAGGGGTCGTTGGAAGGGGATCTTGATGCCACGACCAACTCTCTTAACCGCCCGGCCGCCAGCCGGCCCAGCCGGCCCGGCCCGGCGTCAGGTCGTCGAACTCAGCGGCCCCCAATTGCCGGCGGTATAGGCCCGGACGGCGGCCCCGGCCGGAACCGGCGCCGCCGGGTCATAGGCCTGGGCGGCGGGGTTGGCGCCGCTTTGGCC
>JAITKC010000364.1 GCA_031278665.1 Bifidobacteriaceae bacterium
ATCGGGACGACCGGCGCCGCCCCGGCCGGCGCCGCCCCGGCCAGCGCGATACCGGTTGGCGCGGCACGGGACGGCGCGGCATCGGGTGGCGCTGCATCGCCGGGCGGCGAGCCGGAGGAAGCGGCACGGGATGGCGCGGCATCGCTTGGCGGCGAGCTAGGCAGCGGGTCGAGAGGCGAAGTACTGGCGGTCAACTGGCCGGGCGGCGGCTTCGAATTGCCGTTGGGTCAGCTTCGCCGGGCTTACGAGAGAACTCTTCCCGCCCACTTCGGCTGACTGAATTGGCCCGCGGCGACCCGTCGGGGCTGCAATCGGACTCGCATGCGCGGCGTCCGGTGATCAAACTGGCCTGGGGATGGGGTCGGGGCCGTTCCGAGGCCACTTTGGTCGCCCCGGTCCGCCTGCGGCCGGGGCCTCGGCTTTCGCCGCGCCGGGGTCGGAGCCTTCGGACTAAGCTCTTGCGGGTGAGCAGACTCTTTTCCCCCATTCGGATTGGACCGGTCTCGGTCCGGAACCGGCTCTGGGTGTCGCCGATGTGCCAGTATTCGTCCGAGGCGATGGACGGCCGGGTCTGTCCCTGGCATTTTGCCCATTACGGCGCCCTGGCCCAGGGCGGGACCGGATTGGTCATGCTGGAGGCCACCGCGGTGGCGCCGGAAGGCCGGATCACCCCCTGGGACCTGGGCCTTTGGGATGACTCGCAGATCGCTGGGCTGGCCCAGATCGCGCGTTTCATCAAGAGCCAGGGCGCCCTGGCCGCCATCCAACTGGGTCATTCGGGGCGCAAGGGGTCAACCGAGCGGATGTGGGAGGGCGGCGCCCATGTGCCGCCGGCCGATGGCGGCTACCAGACCTACGCCCCCTCGCCGGTCGCCTTCGCCGGGCTGCCGAGGCCCCTGGAATTGACGCGCGAGCAAATCGCGGAACTGGTGCGAGCGTTCGCGGCGGCGGCCGGCCGGGCGGCCGATGCCGGCTTCGACGTCATCGAACTCCACGCCGCCCACGGCTACCTGCTGCATCAGTTCTTGTCGCCGCTGGCCAACCACCGCCTCGATCAGTACGGCGGATCGTTGGAAAACCGATGCCGCCTGCTCTTGGCCGCCGTGGCTGCTGCGAGGACCGCGATCAGCCCGGAGCGGGCGCTGGCGATACGCGTCTCGGCGACCGACTGGGCCCCGGGCGGCTGGGACCTCGACCAGTGCGTCGAGTTGGCCGGCTGGGCCAAAGACGCGGGCCTGGACCACATCGACGTTTCGACCGGCGGCCTGGTGGCGGACGCCAAAGTTCCGGTCGAGCCCGGCTATCAAGCGCCCTTCGCGGCCGCCATCCGCCGTCGGACCGGTCTGAGCGCCAACACCGTGGGCGTGATCGAAACTGCCGCGCAGGCCGAGGAACTGATCGAGACCGGCGCCGCCGATGCCGTCATGCTCGGCCGGCCGTTCCTGCGCGACCCGCACACACCCGTCAAGTGGGCCACCGAACTTGGTCTGGAACCCGCCGATTGGTGTCCGCCGCAGTACTCCACCGCCGGCTGGCGCCGCTACCACGCCCCCAACCAGGCCTGAGCCCAGGTGCCCGCCGCGGCTGGTTTGGCGCGGCTGGTTTGGCGCGGCCGACGGACTCGCTAAGAAAGAACTGACTTAGCGGGTCGGGGGCCGGTCTGATCGATTAAGCGTCCGCGCCCTTGACGGTCGCGGCCGGGTGATCGGCGGCGCCCTTGGCCGGTTGCAACTCGATGATCTCCACGTCCTGGGTCAGCAGTGGCTCGAGTGCTTTGACCAGCTTGCCGAGGGCCTTGGCCTCACCGTGCACCTGGAGATCCTCGAGCGAAGCCCACTTCTCGATCATGACAAACCGGTCAGGGGCCTCGTGCAGAGAATAGAGCAGGCAACCGGGCTCCTGGTAAACATCGGTCTGGGCGGCTTTGATGACGGCGTGAACCGAATCGTGCATGCCCTCGCGCGGGAAAAAGGTGGCCACAACCACCACTGGATCAGCCATAACACCCTCCTTGGGGTCTCAACATGCGGTCTTGAACACCCTATCCCCACCGTCCGCCACGTGCCCACCGCCCGATGCCGTTCTCAGTCGCAGCGATCCGGCCCGCAGACTAGTCGCCCGGGCTGGTCGACGCGGTTGGCCGACGCGGCTGGTCGACCCAGCTGGCCGACCCGGTTGACCGGCGCGGAGCCGGCGGCGCGGGTTGGGCGGAGTTATTGGCGGGCCGGTCAGCGCTCGAATCGGGACAGCCTGAGCGAGTTCGACACAACGATGACCGAACTCATGGCCATGGCGGCCCCCGCCAGCATTGGGCTGGCCCAGCCGAGCGCGGCCAGCGGCAGCATCGCCACGTTGTAGGCGAAGGCCCAGAACAGGTTCTGTTTGATAACCCTGAGGGTGGCGCGGGAAAGCCGGATCGCCTGCGCGATGGCCGTGACCTGGTTCCGCATCAAGGTGATGTCGGCGGCGTGATTGGCGACATCGGTACCCGAGCCCATCGCCAAGCCGAGGTCGGCGGCTGCGATCGCGGCGGCATCGTTCACCCCGTCGCCGACCATGGCGACAACCTGGCCGTCGCGCCGGAGCTGGCGAATGGCTTCGACCTTGCCTTCGGGCGGCACCTGGGCGCGCACCCGCTCCGGCGCGATCCCGACCGCCTTCGCCGCCACCCAAGCCGCGCCCTTCGAGTCGCCGGTGACCAGCCAGGGGGTCACGCCCAGGGCGTTTAGTTGCACGATGCCGTTCGCGGCGTCGGGTTTCGGGGTGTCGCGCAGGAGCAGGACCGCCCGCGCCTGTCCCTCCCAACCGACCAGGACGGCGGTGCCGCCCGAATCGGCCGCCGCGTCGCAGGCGTCCTGGACCTCAGTCGGGACGCTCATCCCGAGGCCGATCAAATAGGACGGCTTGCCGACGGCGGCCAACGCCGGCCCCGCCCCGGGCAGATTTATCAGTCCGCTGGCGCCGCCGCCGGCCTTGGAACTGAAGTCGGTCAGCTCCGGCAGCGTCCCGGCGGCGCGCGCGCCGGCCGCGACCGCCACGGCGATCGGGTGTTCGGACGGCGCCTCGACGGCGCCGGCGATTGTCAAAGCGGTCAGCCGGGCGGCGGCGCGGCCTTCGATTCTGGGCGTCACCACCTCGACCAGTCGCATCTTGCCCTCGGTCACCGTCCCGGTCTTGTCGAGCACTATCGCCGTGATCCGGCGGGTCGACTCCAAGACCTCGGGTCCTTTTATCAGGACGCCAAGGCGGGCGCCGCGGCCGGTGCCGACCAGAATCGCGGTCGGCGTGGCCAAACCCAGGGCGCAGGGACAGGCGATGATCAACACCGCCGAGGCGGACATAAAAGCGGCCTGCGGTCCGGCCCCCAGGGCCAGCCAGGTGATCAGCGTTCCCAACGCCAAAACCAGCACCACCGGCACGAACCAACTGGAGATGCGGTCGGCCAGCCGTTGAATTGGCGCTTTGCCGGTTTGGGCGGCCGCGACCAGCCGGCCGATCGACGCCAGGCGGGTATCCTCGCCAACGGCTGTGGCCTGCACTATTAGTGACCCAGCGGCGTTGATTGTGGCGCCCGTCACTTGGTCGCCGGGGTGGACGTCGACCGGCGCCGACTCGCCGGTCAGCAGCGAGGCGTCGACGGCCGAATCGCCCTCGACCACAACCCCGTCGGTGGCGATTTTCTGGCCCGGACGGACCCGGAAAAGCTGGCCGGCGCGCAGTTCGCCGATCGGCACAGTTCGTTCGGCGCGGGCCGTGGGCGGGCCTTCGACCAGCGTGACCTCTTTGGCGCCCATTTCCAACAGGTCGCGCAGGGCGTTGCCGGCCCGCTTCTTGGAACGCAATTCCATCAGTTTGCCGGCCAGCAGGAAGACGGTGATAACGGCCGCCGATTCGAAGTAAAGCTCCGGCATGCCATGCCGACCAATCGCCTGCGAGGGGAAGAGCGTGAACTCCATTCGCATTCCGATTTCGCCGGCGCCGCCGAACAGCAGCGCCCACCAGGACCAGGCGGTGGCCACGATCACGCCGAGTGAGACCAAAGTGTCCATGGTCGAGCTGAGGTGTTTGGCGGCCCGCCAGGCGGCGGCGTGGAACGGCCAGGCGCACCAAACGGCGACAACGCTGGCCGCCGGCGCGACCACCCACTGCCAGGCCGGGAACTGGATTGCCGGGATCATCGACAAAGCCAGCACCGGGGCCGCCAAGATGGCGCCGACAATCAAGCGCTGGCGCAACACCTGGTCGCGGTCGCGACCAACCGGGGTGGCGACATCCATGGCGTCCATCGGGTCGCCCGCGTCCGCCCCACCCATCGACGCCGCGCCGTCCACCGCCCCCATGTCCCCCATGTCGCCCATGTCGCCCCTGCCGCCTGTGCCGTGCGCCGTCCCCGCGCCGCCCGCGCCGTGCGCCGCGTCCGCGCCTGTGCCTGTG
>JAITKC010000010.1 GCA_031278665.1 Bifidobacteriaceae bacterium
ACTTGTCGCGCCAATCCGGCGTCGGCTCCAGGTCGAGCAGGCATTCTCCGAGCCCGAAGGCCCGCAGCAGTTTGGCGACGGCGCGCCTTTGCCCGGCCGCGCCGGAGACGTAGACAACGCTGCGGCCGGACCCGACGGCATCGGCGATGGCGGCCGCGACGGTCGCGGCGACCGGCGCTCCGGCCGGGGCGTCCACGAGCGCCGACAGACCGGCCGCCGCGACGTCCAAAATGTGCATTTGGGCGACGTCCAAGTCGCCGACGCCGCGCTCGTGGTCGGGCGGGCGGTCGTAACCGATCAGCGGCGGCAGCGCCTGGCGGGCCAAACGGGCGCGCGAATCGGCGTCGCCGGCCAACGCGGCAACCACCGGATGGGTTGTCAGAATAGGCCGGGCGGTTTCCAGATCGGTCGCCAAAACTTTGCCGGGATGCTCGAAAACGCCCACTATCAGCTTGTTCCGGACCCGGAAATCGGCGAAGACGGCTTGGCCCATGGCGGCTATGGTGTCGAAAACCGGCGTCGGGTTGAACGACGCGCCGGCCATCGCGTCACGCGCCATGGCGGCCGGGTCGACTGGGATGCTGAGTTCGGAGAGCACTTTGACGAGTTCGGGGTTGACCGTCAGTTCGGGCTCGAGTTCTAGTTCGATGCCGTGGGCGCCTTCGGCCAACATAATCGGCCGCAGCATCACCGGGACGCGCCGGGGTCCGGCGGCGCCGGTCCACACCGCGATGCCAAGCCCCAGGTGGGTGGGCGGCAGGCCGTAGGTCGCGGCGTGCTGGTCGGCTTTGGCCTTGAGGGCCTCGGCGGCGCCGGCCGCCCGCGGGTAGGCGGTTTTGTCCCGGACGAGCGAGCGCAGCGCCGTGGTGCGCCCGGCGTATAACTGGGCGATTCCGGATGGATGGGCTTGTGTCAGATCGAGCACGGTGTTGCCGAGGGCGGCGATGTCGACTTCGGCGCTGACGCCGCCCAAGCCGGCCAGTTCCTCGTTCCAGGCGTCGAAGACTCGGCCGAGTTCGGCGGCTCGCAGATCTCCTTCGGTGACCGGGCGCGGTCCGATGGCCGCGGCTGGCTCGGCTTGGCGTTTGCGACCGGCTAAAGCGAATAGGGCAGGCCTCACGCGCCCCAGGGTAGGCCGTTTTCCGGTTCAACCGTGGGAGGTTGGACGGCGATGGCGTGAAGAGGTCGCGTGGACAAACGGCCAAACACTCGATTACGCCCGCTCTTGCGGTCTTCCAGCTTGTCAGCGCCGCGCGCCCGGCCTGGCCGGCGGCGCCGGACGGCGCTTGACAACACCGTCCTAGACTGGGACAGCCAATCGCGCGAAGGAGAGTCTATGGACGTCAGCCAGCAGTTAGCCAACCCGTCGAGCGGTCTGGGGACGTTCGCGGCGGGTCGCCACGCGGCTGAAACCCCGGCCGGCGCCGGTTTCGGGGTCCCGGCCGACCAGACGGCCGTCCCGGCGGCGGCGCTGGCGGTCGCCCAGGGCGCTCAGGCGATCGCCGCCAATATATCCCGGGTCATCGCCGGCAAACAAAAAGCCATCGAACTGACTGTGACGATATTTCTGGCCCACGGCCACATACTGATCGAGGACGTCCCCGGGGTCGGCAAGACTATGTTGGCCAAGGCCTTGGCGGCGTCGGTCGGCGCCAGCGTCAAGCGAATCCAGTTCACGCCCGACTTGTTGCCCTCCGACGTCACCGGTTCGCCGATCTTCAATCAGGCGACCCGCCAATTCGAGTTCGAGCCGGGACCGGTCTTCGCCAACATCGTCATCGCCGACGAGATCAACCGGGCTTCCCCGAGAACCCAGTCGGCGCTGCTCGAATGTATGGAAGAGGGACAGGTCACAGTCGATGGCGTGACCTACGGCCTGCCAAGCCCGTTCCACGTCGTCGCCACCCAGAACCCGATCGACATGGAGGGGACCCACGCCCTGTTGGAGGCTCAGCGCGACCGTTTCATGGCCCGAATCGCCATGGGATACCCCGACGAGGACGCCGAACACGCGATGGTCCGGGCCCGTGATCTGGCCGAGCCGATCACCGCCTTGCGCCCGGTCGCCTCGCTCGACGCGGTCGCCCGGATGATCGAGGCTGGTCGGCGCACCTATGTGGCCGATGCGGTCAGCCGCTACGCGGTCGCCCTGACCAGGGCCACCCGCCTGAGTCCGGCCCTGATCTTGGGGGCTTCGCCGAGGGCCGCCGTCCACCTGCTGACCGCCGCCAAGGCGTTGGCGGCGGTTCAAGGCCGCGGCTACGTCATCCCCGACGACATCCAGGTTCTCGCCGAACCGGTCCTGGCCCACCGGATCATGCCGGCCGCCCCGGCCCGCGGAACCGAGGCGATTATCCAGGCGGGCGCGATCATCCGCGACTGCATGGCCACCGTCCCGGTGCCGATCGCCGCCGAGCGCTGATGGAGCGCCCGCGCCTCAAACCGACCGCCCGGGGCCTGTTCCTAGCCCTGGCCGGATCGGTGTTCGTGGCCGCGGCCTTGGTGTTCGAACGTTCGGACGCGCTGTTGGCCGGCTCCACTTTGATCGGAGCGGTGGCGGCCAGCGCCCTTTGCGCCCGCTTCGCCCGGCCGCCGGCCAGCTTTGTGCGCACGATGACGTCCGGCACGTTGGCGCCCGGGTCAAGTGTCGAGGTTCGCCTGACCCCGGTGCCAGCCAGCGGCTATGTGCCCGCGGCGGACTGCGTGCGCGACTTGACGCCCTGGTTGGAGGCCGAAGTCAGAGCCGACCGGTCCGGGGCGGCCCTGGGTTACGGTTTCATCGCGCCCGGCCGCGGGGCCTACAGCGTTGGACCGGCCCGGATCACTGTGCCCGGGCCGCTCGGCCTGACCGAGACCACCCGCCTGACGGCGCCGGCGGCCGAGTTGCTGGTGGCGCCGGAACTGGTCGAGGTCGCGGTGATCGCGCCGGACGCCGAATCGGATTTGCCGCAGGCCCGGTCCCAGGCCGGGCAGGAGCGCGTGACCGAGCCGGCGGCGGTGCGCGACTATCAATCCGGCGATCCCAGGCGGCTGGTCCACTGGAAGGCGACCGCCCGGCGCGACCGCCTGATGGTTCGCGAGGTGGTGGCGCGCGGGCTGCCCCAAACCTGGGTGCTGGTCGACGACCTGGCCGCCGCCGGCGCCGGCGCCGAGGCCGCATTGTCGCTCAGCGCCTCGGCGGCGCTGCGCCTGCTCCGCCAAAGCCACACCGTTCACCTGGTTTTCC
Organism: Bifidobacteriaceae bacterium; assembly: GCA_031278665.1. Lineage (GTDB taxonomy): Bacteria > Actinomycetota > Actinomycetes > Actinomycetales > WQXJ01 > JAIRTF01. Next base: position 3,227 of record JAITKC010000010.1, read on the forward strand.
TGGGGGCCGGGGCGGGCGGCGACGCCAGTTTCGAGCCGGCCGGCGGCGCCGCCCCGTTACTGGAGGCTTTCGCCCGCGTTCGGTTGCGGGGCGGCTCCAACGCCGGCGCCGGTCGGGGAACGGGCTCGCAGTCGTCCCAGGCCGGACCCGGTCCGGTGGGACCCGGTCGGCTCAGCCAACGGATTTTGGCCCAGGTCGGCGCCCGCGGCGCGGTCGCCCCGATCTACGCCGCCTTGGCCGAAGCCGACGACCAGCGCCTGGCCGAACTCGGCCGGCTGGCCGTCATCGCCCGTCCCGGCCAACTTTGGCTGGCCGGCCGCGCCAAGACGGCCTCCGGGGCGCTGCGCGCCCAAGGCTGGATAGTCACGGTGGCGCCATGACCCGAGTTCGTCCCGGCCTGACCGGCGTGGTGGTCCTGCTCTACTTGTCGTTGATTGTGCCGGTCACCCACCTGATCAGCGGTTTCGACTGGATCGGCTGGTATGTCGCCTTCGGTCTGATGATCTTCGCCGTCGGGCTGATCGGGCGCGCGGCCGGGTTGGCCAACGGCCTGGTCGGGCTGATTCAGGCGGCGCTCATCCCGCCCGCCCTGACGGCGGCTTTCGCCGCCGACGTGGCCTGGCTGTGGGTTATCGCGAACGCGCGGGTTTGGGACCGCTTCAGCGACCTGGCCGGCGACCTCGGCCGGGCCTTCTTGTTGGAGGTCAGCCCGCTGGTGGCGGGCGAATGGATCTTCGCCTTCGTCGCCCTCAGCGGCGCGCTGCTGGCCTGGGTCTTCGACTGGTATGTCTTCACCGTCAAAGCGCCGGCCGCCACCGGTTTGTTCGCCGCCCTGATCGGGGTGGTGGCGGTGGCGTTTGTCCGCCAGGGACTGCCGCTGACCGTCTTCGCGCCGATGGCCTTGGCTTATCTGATCTTGTTGGCGGTCACGGCGACCGGCGCGCGGCCGCGTTGGGCCGGCGGAGCGATCGCCGCCGGAGCGGTCGCGCTGGGACTGGCGGCCGGGCAAATCACCCCCGGACTCGGCATCGGCGGCCTGGTCGAAGGCCATAACCGGAGCGACGTCTTCATCGGCGGCGACAACCCGCTGGTCGACTTGGGGGACGACTTGCGGGCCAGTCCCTCGACCGAGGCTCTGCGCTACCGCTCGGAGATCGGCCCGGTCTACCTGCGGCTGACCTCGCTGGCCGATTTCGACGGCACGACCTGGCTGCACCGGCGCGGCGAGCAGCGCCTCTACACGCCCGGGCAGAGCGACTACACGACTGTGCCGGCCGGCGACATCGCCGGCGGCGCCGTCGGGGCCACCGCCGCCGTCGAAATCGAGATCGTCGAACTGAACTCGGAATGGCTGCCGGCGCCCTACCAGCCGATTGGCTTGCGCGGCCTGGACGACTCCCTGCGGGTCGATCTGGACGATCTGACCCTGGCGCTGATGGACGGGCGAACCGAGGCGCAGACCTATTCGACGCTCGTCTGGCGGGCTGATCCAGGCTCCCACGAGGCCCGCGAATTGGCTGTTCAGCCGCTTTCGCCTGAGGCGGAGGCGATGCTCGGGGCCTACACCCAATTGGCGGCGGACCTGCCCGCGGTGATTGGCGAGACCGCCCGCCAGGTGGCGGCCGGAGTTGGCGACCACCCGCTCGATCAGGGGCTGGCCCTGGAGGCGTTCTTCCGCGAATCGGGCTTCGTCTACTCGATGTCCACCCCCGCCCGCGAAGGCTACGACGGCGACTCGGGCGCGGTCGTGGCCAGATTCTTGGAGGTCAAATCCGGCTACTGCGTCCACTTCGCGGCCGCCATGACGCTGATGGCCCGGGAATTGGGTATTCCGGCCCGCGTGGCCGTTGGCTACCTGCCCGGCAATCCGGTTTCCCAGGACGGCGCCGGGACTTGGTACTCGGTCGCGGCCGACCGCCTGCACGCCTGGCCCGAACTGTATATTCGCGGCTCGGGCTGGGTCGGCTTCGAGCCGACCGTTTCGCGCGGCGTGGCGTCCGCCTATCAATCCCAGGCGCCCCTGCCTTCGGCCTCCGGGGCCGCGGCGACGCCTTCGGCCGATCCGTCTTCGGCCGCCTCCGCTTCGGCTTCGCCGCCTAGCCGGTCGGCGTCGCCGCCCACCGCCTCGGCTTCGCCCGGCGAACCCGGTCCGGATGGTTCGACCGGCTCGGATGGTTCGGCCGGCTCGTCGAGGGGGCCGAGTTGGCAAGTCTGGAGCCTGGCGACGGCGGTCTTGCTGGTCGCCGCCGGGACGGCCCCGGGCTGGTGGCGGATGGTCGCGCGCCGGCGCCGAATGCGCCGGGGGCTGGCCGGGTTGTGGGCTGAGATAGTCGCCACCGCCCGCGATCTTGGGCTGGCGGCTCCGCCGTGGCGGACCCCGGCGGCTTTGGCCGCCGAATTGGCCTCCTGGCTGCGCGCCAACAACCAGGACGCGGCGGCGGCGGCGCTGGAGCGCCTGGCCTCAAGGCTTGAACTAGCCGCCTATGCCCCGCCTGGCTCGTCTGGCCCGCCTGGCCCGGCTGGCCGGGCCGCCGCCGCCCGCGGCCCGGCCGCTCAAACGCCGGCCTCGGTCGGCGACGCGCCCGCCCGGGGGACCTCTGACCGCGACGACGCGTGGGCCGTGATCCGGGGGCTCAGGCGATCCCAGTCGCGTCGCGCGCGGCTCCTGGCCTGGTGGCTGCCGCAATCGCAGCGCCGGGCGGTCCGTCCGTCAGGGCCAACACCGCGAAGTTAGAGTCGCCGGGTCGGTTGTCAAGGGGATTGCGGGCGGCGATGTGGCGGATCTGGGCCATGACGGCGGCGCCGTTGGCGACCCGGATCTGGGAGAGGTCTTCGCGGAGCGGCACAACGCGCACCCGATGAAGCTGGTTCTCGATGGCCCGGTGGCGGCGGACGGGCGCGGCGGCCTCGTCCGGCCGGGTTCGGTCCCAGGCGAGGGATGTCACCCGTGGGACGCGTTTGACCTGGTCGACCATGGTCGCCTGGTTCCCCTTGATCCCCAGGGCCCACTCCAAGACCTCGTCAAAGTAGTGTTTTAGCTGGCGAGTAGTAGGTGCGCGACGCGGTGGCAGTCCCTGGAGTGGTGTCTGACGGCGCCCCCGATGTCGTCCCAACCGCAGAGGCGCAGGACGGTGATGGCGATGTTCCGCAGGACGGCCATCACGGTCGGCGCGTTCCCGGTTCGGACCTGGGAGCGGTCCTCGTCGTAGGTGACGTCCCGCACCGGACGTGGTGGAGCCGGGTCTCGATGCCCCAGTGGCCCTGGATCCATTCGGCGACCGTCATCAGGTCGGACCGCTCCATCGGCGCGGAGCGGATCGGGCAGACCGCCTCGACGCCCCGTTTGCCTTTGACGGTCCTGGTTCGCCGGATCTGGAGCACCTGGCAGCGGCCGGGGAACTCGATCCAGGCCGGCGCGGCCAGGGCTTTCACCGTCCGGGTGACGGTCCGGCCGTGGCCGCGGTCGGTGTGGGAGCGTCCCGGCACGTCCCTCCACGCAAGGGCCGCCAACTGGGCTTTGAGCGTCGGCTGGTTGTCCTTCGCCATGAACACGTAGTCCGCGCCGCGATCCGTGATGAACTCCGCCGTCTTCGTCTGGGTGTGCATGGCGTCCAATGTGACCACCATGCCGCCCAGGTCGAACAGGCCGAGCAGGTCCCGGGCGGCCGGGATCTCGTCGGTCTTCGCGTCGACCCGGACCTGCCTCACCACCAGCCCGGAGCCGTGCGTCAAAGCCGCGACCAAGTGCGGAGCCCCGGCGGCGCCGTTCTTCGCGCCGCGCACCGTCTTGCCGTCCGTCCAGCGCGATCACCTCGCGCCCTCCGGCCACGTATCACCTGACCCGCGCCCACGCCCCGAACAACAGCGAGAGGAAGGCCGCGTCCAGCGCCGCCG
>JAITKC010000015.1 GCA_031278665.1 Bifidobacteriaceae bacterium
GGATCGACCGCAAGCGCAAGCAGTCGGTGACCGTCTTCTTGAAGGCCCTGGGGGTCACCGAGGAGGAGATCAGGTCGCAGTTCAAGGACTTCCCGGCGGTGCTGGAGACCCTGGAGCGCGACCACGTCCAAACCCAGGAAGAGGCCCTGGTCGACATCTACCGCAAGATCCGGCCGGGCGAGCCGCCGACGGCCGAGGCCGGGCGCAACCTGCTCGACACCTTCTACCTCAACTCCAAGCGCTACGACTTGGCCAAAGTCGGGCGCTATAAGGTCAACCGGAAACTCGGCCTGCCGTCCGAAACCAAATCCGCCACTTTGCGGGTCGAGGACATAATCGCGACCATCAAATACCTGGCGGCGCTTCACGCCGGCGCCCGGGAACTGGTCACCCGGTCGGCCACGATCAGAGTCGAGACCGACGACATCGACCACTTCGGCAACCGCCGCATCCGGGCGGTCGGCGAGCTGATCCAAAACCAGGTCCGCACCGGCCTGTCGCGGATGGAGCGGGTCGTCCGCGAACGCATGACCACCCAGGACGTCGAGGCGATAACGCCGCAGACGCTGATCAACATCCGCCCGGTGGTCGCCTCGATCAAAGAGTTCTTCGGGACCTCGCAGCTGTCGCAGTTCATGGACCAGAACAACCCGCTGGCCGGGCTGACCCACAAGCGGCGGCTTTCGGCGCTCGGCCCGGGCGGGCTCAGCCGCGACCGGGCGGGCATGGAGGTCCGCGACGTCCACCCGTCGCACTACGGCCGGATGTGCCCGATCGAGACTCCGGAGGGGCCGAATATCGGCCTGATCGGCTCGCTCGCCACCTACGGGCGGATCAACCCGTACGGTTTCATCGAGACGCCCTACCGGGTGGTCTCCGCCGGGCGGGTGACCGACGAGGTTCGCTACTTGACCGCCGATGACGAAGACCGTTACGTCATCGCCCAGGCCAACGCGCCCCTCAGCGAGGACGGCGCGTTCGCCGAGGACCGCGTCTTGGCCCGCACCCGCGGCGGCGAAGTCGAGTTCATCCACCGCGACGAGATCGCCTATATGGACGTCTCGCCGCGCCAGATGGTCTCCGTCGCCACCGCCATGATCCCCTTCCTCGAGCACGATGACGCCAACCGCGCCTTGATGGGCGCGAACATGCAGCGCCAGGCGGTGCCGCTACTGCGCTCCGAGGCGCCGCTAGTCGGCACCGGCATGGAGTTGCGGGCCGCCATCGACGCCGGCGACGTGATAATCGCCGAAAAGGACGGCCTGGTGGTCGAGGTCTCGGCCGATTCGGTGGTGGTCGCGGGCGACGACGGCGGCGAGCGGGTTTACCGGGTGGCCAAGTTCCAGCGCTCCAACCAGGGCACCTCCTATAACCAGCGGGTCGTGGTCAGCGAGGGCGACCGGGTCAAGGCCGGCCAGGTGCTGGCCGACGGTCCGGCCACCGACCAGGGCGAGTTGGCGCTTGGGCGCAACCTCAGAGTCGCCTTCATGAGCTGGGAGGGCCACAACTACGAGGACGCCATCATCTTGTCCAAGCGGCTGGTCCAAGACGACGTGCTGTCCTCGATCCACATCGAGGAACACGAAGTCGACGCCCGCGACACCAAACTGGGACCGGAGGAGATCACCCGCGACATCCCCAACGCCTCCGAGGAATCCCTGGCCGACCTGGACGAACGCGGGATCATTCGGATTGGCGCGGAAGTTCAGGCGGGCGACGTGCTAGTCGGCAAGGTGACCCCGAAAGGCGAGACCGAGCTGACCCCGGAGGAACGGCTGCTGCGGGCGATCTTCGGCGAAAAAGCCCGCGAGGTCCGCGACACCTCCCTGAAAGTCCCGCACGGCGAATCCGGCACGGTGATCGGGGTCAAGGAGTTCTCACGCGACGACGGCGACGAATTGGCGCCCGGCGTCAACCAGGTTGTTCGGGTGCACATCGCCCAGCGCCGCAAGATCACCGACGGCGACAAACTGGCCGGCCGCCACGGCAACAAGGGCGTGATCTCGAAGATCCTGCCGGTCGAGGACATGCCGTTCTTGGCCGACGGCACGCCGGTGGACGTGATCCTCAACCCGCTCGGCGTGCCGGGGCGCATGAACGTGGGCCAGGTGCTGGAGTTGCACATGGGTTGGATCGCCTCGCAAGGCTGGCAGATCGACGACGCCACCGCCGAATGGGTCAAGCGCTTCAGCGCCGCGATGGCCCAGGGCCGGCCCGGCCAGCCGATCGCCACGCCGGTGTTCGACGGCGTGCGCGAGGACGAGTTGACCGGCCTGCTCGGCTGCACCATCCCGAACCGCGACGGCCAGCGGCTGGTCGACCAAGACGGCAAGGCGACTTTGTTCGACGGCCGCTCCGGCGAGCCGTTCCCGGAGCCGGTGGCGGTCGGCGAGATGTACATCTTGAAGCTCCACCACCTGGTGGACGACAAGATTCACGCCCGCTCGACCGGCCCCTACTCGATGATCACCCAACAGCCGTTGGGCGGCAAGGCCCAGTTCGGCGGCCAGCGCTTCGGCGAGATGGAGGTCTGGGCGCTGGAGGCCTACGGCGCCGCCTACGCCCTCCAGGAGTTGCTGACCATAAAGTCGGATGACGTGGTCGGCCGCGTCAAAGTCTATGAGGCGATCGTCAAGGGCGAGAACGTTCACGAGCCGGGCATCCCGGAATCCTTCCGGGTGCTGATGCAGGAGATGAAGTCGCTGTGTCTGAACGTGGACGTGATGTCGGCCGACGGCACGCCCATCGAGATGCGCGACTCCGACGACGAGGTCTACCGGGCGGCCGAGGAACTGGGCATCGACCTGGCCCGCCGGCCGGACGCCTCTTCGATTGACGAGATCTGACCAGTATTTGCAGCCAGACTAGGACGGCTGGCGAACCGAGTAGACAAGGAAGCAGGGACTGACTTGCTCGACGTCAACATCTTCGACGCAATTAGGATCGGCCTGGCCACGGCGGACGACATCCGCAGTTGGTCGCACGGCGAGGTCAAAAAGCCCGAAACGATCAACTACCGCACCCTCAAACCCGAGAAGGAGGGCCTGTTCTGCGAAAAGATCTTCGGGCCGACGCGGGACTGGGAGTGCTCCTGCGGCAAGTACAAGCGGGTTCGCTTCAAGGGAATCATCTGCGAGCGCTGCGGCGTGGAGGTCACCCGTTCCAAAGTCCGCCGCGAACGGATGGGCCACATCGAATTGGCCGCGCCGGTGACCCACATCTGGTACTTCAAGGGCGTGCCGTCTCGCCTCGGCTATCTGCTGGATCTGGCGCCGAAGGACCTCGAAAAGGTCATTTATTTCGCCGCCTATATGATCACCGAAGTCGACGAACAGGGCCGGGCCGAGGACCTGGAGTCGCTGCGCAACGAGATCGAGTTGGACAAGAAACGGATCGCGACCGACCGCGACGTCGAAATCGAAGCCCGGGCCCAGCGCCTGGAGACCGACCTGGCGGCCCTGGAGGCGTCCGGCGCCAAAGCCGACGCCAAGCGCCGTCTGCGCGATTCGGCCGAACGGGAGATGTCGGCGATCCGACGTCGGGGCGAAAAGGACCTTGAGCGAATCGAACAGGTCTGGGACAGGTTCCAGAGCCTGAAAGTCGCCGACCTCGAAGGCGACGAACTGCTCTACCGCTCTATGCAGGACCGATTCGGCTCCTATTTCAAAGGCTCGATGGGGGCCGAGGCGATTCAGCGCCGCTTGCGGACCTTCGACCTGGAGGCGGAGTCGCAGGCCCTGCGCGAGGTCATCAAGACCGGCAAAGGCCAGCGCAAAACCCGCGCGCTCAAACGCCTGCGGGTGGTCAACGCCTTCCTCCAGACCGACAACCAGCCCGACGCCATGGTCTTGGACTGCATCCCGGTGATCCCGCCGGACCTGCGGCCAATGGTCCAGTTGGACGGCGGGCGTTTCGCCACCTCCGACCTGAACGACCTCTACCGCCGGGTCATCAACCGCAACAACCGCCTCAAGCGGCTGTTGGACTTAGGCGCGCCGGAGATCATCGTCAACAACGAGAAGCGGATGCTCCAAGAGGCCGTCGACTCCTTGTTCGACAACGGCCGGCGCGGCCGGCCGGTGACCGGCCCCGGCAACCGGGCGTTGAAGTCGATCAGCGACATGCTCAAAGGCAAACAGGGCCGGTTCCGCCAGAACCTGCTCGGCAAGCGGGTCGACTACTCCGGGCGTTCGGTCATCGTTGTCGGGCCGACTCTGAAACTGCACCAATGCGGCCTGCCCAAAACCATGGCCCTGGAGCTCTTCAAGCCCTTCGTGATGAAGCGCCTGGTCGAGTTGAACCACTCGCAGAACATCAAGAACGCCAAGCGGATGGTCGAGCGCCAGGACGCGGTGGTCTGGGACGTGCTCGAAGAGGTCATAACCGAACACCAGGTGCTGCTCAACCGCGCGCCCACGCTGCACCGGCTGGGCATCCAGGCCTTCGAGCCGCAATTGATGGAGGGCAAGGCGATCCACCTCCACCCGCTGGTCTGCGGCGCTTTCAACGCCGACTTCGACGGCGACCAGATGGCCGTCCATTTGCCGCTGTCGGCCGAAGCCCAGGCCGAGGCCCGGATTTTGATGCTGTCCTCGAACAACATCCTCAAGCCCTCGGACGGGCGCCCGGTCACCATCCCGACCCAGGACATGATCATCGGCATCAACCACCTGACCACCGAACTGCCCGGTTCGCTGGGCCAGGGCCGCCGGTTCTCCTCCCCGGCCGAGGCGATTATGGCGTACGATGCCGGCGAGCTGGCCTTGGGGGCCAAAGTCACCATTCGGATGGACGACTTGGTGGCGCCGGAGGGGTTCGAGTTGCCGGACGGCCACAATCTGGGCGACCCGATCGACTTGGAGACCACGCTTGGGCGGACGCTGTTCAACGACGCCCTGCCGATCGACTACCCCTACGTCAACGAGATGGTGGACAAGCGCGGCCTGTCCGCGATCGTCAACGACCTGGCCGAGAAGTACCCCAAAGTCGAAGTCGCGGCCTCGCTTGACGCCCTGAAAGAGGCCGGCTTCCGCTGGGCCACCCGGTCTGGGATCACCATCTCGTTCTCCGACGTGGTGGCGCCGTCTTCGAAACCGGAGATTCTCAACCGCTACGAGGCCAAAGCCGAAGCCGTCCAGGACCAGTACGACGAGGGCCTGATCACCGACGAGGAACGCCGCCACGAGCTGATCGAGATCTGGACCAAGGCGACCGACGAAGTCGACAAGGCGATGCGGGAGAACTTCCCGGAGCGCAACACCGTCTACCGGATGGTTTCCTCCGGCGCCCGCGGCAACTGGATGCAGGTCCGCCAGATCGCCGGTATGCGCGGCCTGGTGGCCGACCCGAAAGGCGAGATCATTCCCCGGCCGATCAAGTCGAACTACCGCGAGGGCCTGTCCGTGGTCGAATACTTCATCGCCACCCACGGCGCCCGCAAGGGCCTGGCCGACACGGCCCTGCGGACGGCCGACTCCGGCTACCTGACGCGGCGCCTGGTCGACGTCTCCCAAGACGTCATCGTGCGCGAAGAGGACTGCGGCACCGAACGCGGCCTGACCCTGCCGATCGCCGAAGAGGGGCCCGACGGCCAGCTGCGGCGCCACCCGAAAGTTGAGACCTCGGTCTTCGCCCGCACTCTGGCGACCAACGCCGACACCGCCGATGGCGTGGTGCTCGGACTGGCCGGGACCGACGCCGGCGACGTGCTAATCGACCGGCTGATCGAGGCCGGCGTGCGCGAACTCAAGGTCCGCTCGGTGCTGACCTGCGAGTCGCGGGTCGGCACCTGCGCCATGTGCTACGGGCGGTCGCTGGCCACCGGCAAACTAGTCGACATCGGCGAAGCCGTGGGCATCATCGCCGCCCAGTCGATCGGCGAGCCGGGCACCCAGTTGACTATGCGCACCTTCCACACCGGCGGGGTGGCGGCGGCCGACGACATCACCCAAGGTCTGCCGCGCGTCCAGGAGTTGTTCGAGGCGCGCACGCCGAAGGGCGAGGCGCCGATCGCCGAGGCCTCCGGGCGGATCAAAATCGACGACTCGGACCGGCTGCGCCGGATCCTGATAGTGCCGGACGACGGCTCGGAGGAAAAGGAGTACCTGGTCTCCAAGCGTCAGCGCCTGAAGATCGAGGACGGCGGCCGGGTCGAAGTCGGCGCGCCGTTGACGGTGGGCGCCGTCGACCCGAAGAAGGTGCTGCGCGTCCAAGGCGCCCGCAAGGCGCAAGAGCACTTGGTGCAAGAGGTCCAGAGCGTTTACCGCTCGCAGGGCGTCGACATCCACGACAAGCACATCGAGGTCATCGTGCGCCAGATGCTGCGGCGGGTCACCGTCCTGGAGCCGAACGACACCACGTTGCTGCCGGGCGAACTGGTCACCCGCGACAAGTTCGAGGACGAGAACCGGCGCATCCTGGCCGAGGGCGGGCGCGGCGCCCAGGGCCGGCCCGAGCTGATGGGGATCACCAAAGCCTCGCTGGCGACCGACTCGTGGCTTTCGGCGGCCTCCTTCCAGGAGACCACCCGGGTGCTGACCGAGGCGGCCATCTCCGGCAAACAGGATCCGCTCCTGGGGCTGAAGGAAAACGTCATAATCGGCAAGCTGATCCCGGCCGGCACCGGTTTGCCCCGCTACCGCCAAGTCGTGGTCGAACCGACCGACGAGGCCAAGGCCGAACTCTATCCGGCCTACGGCTACGAGGAAATCGACTACCCGCCGCTCGGCGCCGACTCGGTCATAATCGACGACCTCGACGCCTTCGGCTTCGAGTCCTACCAGGACTGACTCGCCGCCCCGCCCGGCCCGGATTTCCCGGGCCCCGGCGGGCGTGCGCCCGACCAGGCCTTTCGCCGCGACCAGGGCGGGGCCGGACCGGACCGTGCCGGCTTGGACCGCGCGGCGGCGGCGCGTGGCGCGTGCGAGACCGACCGCGCGTCATCGTCGGGGCGGTCATCGTCGCGGGCGTCGCGCGGGCGGTCGTCAAATGGCGGGGCGCCCGGCGAAGGCGGCTGTCAGCCGGCCGATTAGGTCGCCGGGCTGAAGCAGGTCG
>JAITKC010000048.1 GCA_031278665.1 Bifidobacteriaceae bacterium
GGGCGGCGCGGAGCGGCGCCAGACCACACGAGGCCCCCCCTTGGCCTCGAGGCCGGCCGGCCTACACGGCCGGATAGAAGCCCGAAGGCGTCTCCGCCAGGTTGATCATGATGTTCTTCTGTTGGGTGTAATGCTCAAGGATGACCTTGTGCGTCTCCCGCCCGATCCCGGACGCCTTGTAGCCGCCGAAGGGCGCGCCGGCCGGAATCGAGTTGTAGGTGTTGACCCAGACGCGGCCGGTCTCAATGCCCCGGGCGACCCGCATCGCGCGGTTGATGTCCCTGGTCCAGACGGCGCCGCCGAGTCCGTAGACCGAGTCGTTGGCCATCGCGATGACTTCCTCTTCGGTCTTGAACTTGATCACCACGGCGACCGGGCCGAAGATTTCCTCCTGGGCGACTTTCATGTCGTTGGTGACGTCGACTATCAGCGTCGGCTGCATGAAGGCGCCCTTGGCCAACTCCTCGCCCGGCGCCCGCTGGCCGCCGACGGCCACTTTGGCGCCCTCGGCCTTGGCCTCTTCGACCCAGCCGAGGATCTTCTCCAACTGGTTCTGGTCCACTTGCGAGCCCATCTGCGTGTCCGGCTCCCAGGGCAGGCCGACCTTGATCTTCTTGAAGGCCTCGACGGCATCGGCCATGAACTTGTCGTAGATGTCCTCGTGAACGAACACGCGCGAGCCGGCGCAGCAGACCTGGCCTTGGTTGAACAGGATGCCGAGTTGGAGCCCGTCCATGGCCATATCCCACTGGGCGTCCGGGAAATAGATATTGGCCGATTTCCCGCCCAATTCGAGAGTGGCCGGAATCAGACGGTCCGAGGCGGCGTTGGCGACCGCGCAGCCGATTTCGGTCGAGCCGGTGAAGGCCAGTTTGCGGAATCCCTTGTGATCCAAAATGGCCTGGCCGGACTGCGAGCCCTTGCCGGTGATCACGTTGAACACGCCCTTCGGCAGCACGTCGCCGGCCAGGCGGGCCAATTCCAGAACCGACAGCGAGGTCAGCGACGACGGCTTGAAGACGGTGCAGCAACCGGCCGCCAGCACGGGGGCCAGTTTCCAGGCCGCCATCAGGAACGGGAAGTTCCAGGGCACAATCTGGCCGACAACGCCGATCGGCTCGCGCAGGACCAGCGACAGCGTGTTCTCGTTGAGCAGCGTGGCGGTCCCCTCCTCGGTGCGGACCGCGCCGGCGAAGTAGCGGAAGTGGTCGGAGGCGAAGGGGATGTCGATCGCGCTGGTCTCGCGGATCGGCTTGCCGTTGTCGAGCGACTCGACTAGCGCCAGGTGTTCGGCGTTGGCGTCGATGATGTCGGCGATTTTGTACAGGATCGCGGCCCGCTCGGCCGGATCGACTTTCTTCCAGCTTTCAAAGGCCGCCCAGGCGGCTTCCACGGCCGCGTCGACGTCCTGTTTGGTGGCCTCGGCGACGCGGGCGAGTTCCTCGCCGTTGGCCGGGCAAGTTGCCACGAAGGTGGCGCCGTCTGAGGCGGGCCGCCATTCGCCGTTGATGTAGAGGTCGTAGGTTTCTTGGAGATCGGCTTTGATCATGAGACACCTTTCATAGGGGTTGGCTCAATGTCGAGCGCCCCTAACAATATGGGTTTGACGGGACTTTGGCCATGGTCATTTTGGATACTATTCCGGCGTTTGTTTTGGCTCGCCAGAACTCGGTTTAGGGGTCCGATGCCGCCGGCCCGCCTAGGACTGTTGGTCCGCCTCGCGCCCGCCCGCCGCGCCCGGCTTCGGCCGCGCCCGGCCGCGCCCGGCCGGGCCGCCGGCGCTGGCAGCGCGGGCACAAGTGGGTGCCGCGCCCGGCCAGTCTGATCTTGGCGATCGCGCCCCCGCAGCGCGGGCAGGCCTGGCCTTGGCGGCGAAAGACTTTGGCGAAGTCGAGGTAGGCGCCGCGCCGGCCCTCGGCGTCGACGTAGTTGCGGTCGGTCGATCCGCCGAGCGACAGCGACAACTCCATGACCGAGCCGGCGGCGGCCAGCAGCTCTTTCAGTTTGCGGTCGGACAGGGCCGCCACCGGGGTGGCGGGATGGACGCGGGCGGCCCAGAGCGACTCGTCGGCGTAGATGTTGCCGATCCCGGCCACCACCGACTGGTCGAGTAGCACCGCCTTGATCGCCGCCCGCGGATGGCGGCGGGCGCGGCGGCGGAACTCCGGCCAGGCGTTCGGGTCGAATGGCTCCGGCCCCATCTTGGCCAGCAGCCCGATCTCCTCGACGGCCGCGGTCGGCGTCACCGCCAGCCAGCCGAACCGGCGCTGGTCGTTGAAATACAGCCGCCGGCCCCGGTCGAATTCGATCACCGCCCTGGTGGTCTTGTCCGGCAGCGGACCGATCAGCGAGTCGGAGGGGTGCCCGGCCCCCCAGGCCTCGCCGTCGTCCGCGGCGGGCGGGCCAGCCGCGGCGGGCGGCGACCCGGCGGCATCGGCGGGCGGCGACCCGGCGGCATCGGCGGGCGGGCAAACCGCGGCGGGCGGCGACCCGGCGGCATCGGCGGGAGGGCAAACCGCGGCGGGCGGCGACCCGGCGGCATCGGCGGTAGGGGCGGCGGCGCGGAAGACCAACTGGCCGGTCATTTTGAGGTGAATGACCGCGGACCAGCCGCCGTCGAAGTCGATTATCAAAACTTTGCCCCGGCGGCGGGCGCCGACCGCTCGGGCGCCGACTAACGGCGCGGCGTCCCCGCGCAGGCTGGCCGGCGCGAGCGCTTGGACGCCGGTGATCGGCAGGCCGACTATCAGGCGCTCAAGTCCCAGGCGCACGGTCTCGACTTCGGGCAGTTCTGGCACGGATATCAGCTTAGGCCGACTGATTGCGGGTGGGGGCGGTCGGCAATTGGGGAATAGGATGGATTGAGCCGCTGTCGCGAATTACGAAAATGTCGGGCTGTTGGCTATCGAAAAAGGTGTTGGTTGCCCGGCCCGTCTTCGGTCGGTTAGTTGTGAACGGTTGGCGCTATGCGAAATTGTGTTTCCAAAGACCCCGCCGGGGTTTGCGCAATCCCCGAAGCGGCCGGGCGAGGGGGGCTTCAATGGCAATGACGCGATCTGGCGGGTCCGAAGGCCGCGCAGGAGCTTCGCCGGCCCGGTCCGGCCGCTTGAGTTGGGCGCGTCGGCGCTGGTTGACGCGGGTTTTGGCGGCGGCCACCGCCGGGGCGATGGGCTTGGTTGGGCTGGTGGCCTTAGAGCCGGGGCCGGCTGAGGCGTCGTTTTCGACCTGGGTCAGCCCGGATGGAACGAGCGGGCGTTTTCGCGATTTGATCGACTGGTTTGAGTGGGGCGACACTAAGGGGCAGGTCGTCAAGGCCGGCACCGTCACGAACGAGCGCGATGCGGGCGACACCAAAATCCAGACCGCCTGCACCATCTCGAATATCAAGACCAGCGGCAAGACAACGAACCCGTTGGTGGTGAAACAGCCCGGTTCGTGGCGGGGCGACGGTTTCGACAACCTCTACAACATCGGCGGCACCGACGCGAACAACAAAATGTTGGCGGGCATCAGCAACGCGACGGACGGCGAGACGGTGTCCTTCAGCGTTAGCTGCAAGATGACCGTCATACCGAAGGATCTGTCCATAGCCTCCGTCGAAGTCGACCTGCCCGGACTGGTTATCGCGGACGCGGAGGCCTCCGGTGGGGACGAATACGTTCAGGCCACGCCCGGCCAAGGCTTCCAGCGTTGGCGGATCATCGACCGTTACCGGGGCGAGAAATGCTCGGAGTCGACTATGGCCGACCTGACCGACACGACGCTGATACTGAAGTCCTCGAAAAGCGAGTGCGAGGCCCAACTACAGACGGATGGCACCTATGCCGGCGGCGGCCCAACGGCCGTCGCCTTCATGGAGGGCGCCACCAGCGCCGACGTCCAGCTTTTCGGGTACGGGATGTCGGCCGTGGCGATCGGCGTGGTCAGCTCGATCGACTGGGCCGACGCCTCCCAGAGCTATGGCGCGGCCGGGGTGCTGAATCTGCCGCCCTGGACCGGCGGGGAGCTCAAGCAGGGCAGTAACAATGTGTTCGCGGAGAGCTTCAAATTGGCCGATGTCGGCTCGCCGTCGGTTCGGTTGGGCGAGTTGGTCGACGGCGAACCGGCCCAGCTCTACAGCGCCACCGCCACCGGCGACGATAACAACAACCTGGACGACGAAGACCTCGCCATTCCCGGCACTATCACCGGTTTTCGGGGCGGCATGGTGACGTTGAACGACTTGAAGTGCGTCGGCGACGGCCAGATCTGGGGGTGGATCGACTTCAACCAGAGCGGCGTCTTCGAAATGGACACCGAAATGGGCGGCCCGGCGCCGGCCGGCGGTCAGCCCTTCGGCTCCGGCCCGGTGCCGTGCGCCGACGCCCCGGACAAGGCGGCGACTTTTTCGCTCACCTGGCCGGTGCCGGCGAACGCCAAGGCGCAACCGGTCGGCAAGACCGCCATTGTGCGGGTTGGGATAACCACCGATCCCCGCGCCGAGGCGCGACTCCTCGACATCGCCATCACCGGCGAATTGGAGGACCACGCGGTCGACTTCTTACTCGACCCCTACGTGATCGAGAAGACCTCGACCGCGACCGAAGACTCGCGCGTCGGCGACGTGCTGACCTACTCGATCACGGTCACCACGCCGACGTCGACCAACATTGCGACCACACCGGCGACCATCGTGGTCAAAGACGATCTGAGCGGCGTGCTGGACGACGCCGACTGGTTGGGCCAAACCAGCGCCGACGGCGTCTTTTCCCTGGACTCGGCGACCGGCGAATTGACTTGGACGGGGGCGCCGCCGGCGGCGGGCGCGTCCAAGACCCTCACCTACAAGGTCCAGATCAACGGCGCCGCCACCGGCGACCGCGAACTGAAAAACGTCGCCTGGGTCGACAATCCGGCCTCTTCCGCCACTCCGACCTGCGACATCGGCCTGCCCTCCGGCCGCGACCCCATAACCGACGAGCCCTGCGCCTCGCTCGACTCCGAAACTCCGAGCCTGAGCCTGCTAAAGACCTCGACCGGCGCGACGGGCAAACGCTCCGGCGAGGAGATCACCTACACCGTCACCGCCACGAACCAGGGACCGGGCGCTTTCACAGCCAGCGCGCCCGCGACCGTCTGGGACGACTTGGCGGACGTGCTGGACGACGCCGACTTGGTCAGCGTTTCGGTCGACCGCGGCGGCGGCGTCCTCGACTCGACCGCGAACTCGACCGACCCGT
>JAITKC010000051.1 GCA_031278665.1 Bifidobacteriaceae bacterium
CCCGACTCGTTCGCCCACAACAAAGTCACCCGGTAACCGGCCCGCGCCATCGACGCCGCCGACTTGCGCACACGCGAATCCATGGCGATCGGATTCGCCACCGCCATCACCACATGCGGTCCCTCAGCGCCCACCGACGGTCCTTCCGATCAATTCGATTTCCCGGTCTATCACCCGCGCCAGGTCGAGGTTGGCGCGCGCGCGGCCGGCGGCGGCGCGGGATTTGCGCGCGAACACCTCGGGGCGGCGATAAATCTCGTCGATGGCGGCGGCAATTCCACGCCAATCGTCGGGCGGGGCCAAGTAGCCCTCGGCATCGGACATGAACTCCGGCACCGCCCCGGCGGCGTTGGATATCACGACTAAGCCGGCCGCCATCGCCTCGTCGCGGGAAACCCCCTGCGAGTCCCAGCGGGTCGGCTGCAACATGACCCCGAAGTCGCGCTGGACTCGGGCGAGTTCGCGGTGGGTCATGAAACGCCGCTCGAGTTTGACGTTGGCGAAGCGCTGGAGCGGGCCCATGTCCTCCTCCCAGAGGGCGCCGTCGCCGACGATCAAGAATGACAACTCGTCGAAATAGGGCTTCGCCGCCAGCGACTCAATCGCCCGCGCCGCCAAGTCGGTGCCATATTTCCGGGTCGCGAAAGTGCGCACCATCATAATGCGTTTGCGCAGTTCAGGGGGCTTTTCGTGGTATTTGAAAAGATCGACGTCAATACCGTTGTTGATGACCGAGGCCCGCTCCCCGGGAAACTCGACTCCCAGTTTGGCCATGTCCTCGGCGACTTCGCCGGCGAATGTGCCGGACACGAAGACAAACCGGGCCAAAGACCCCGGCGCCGTGAACACCGATCGCCACATGGCCGTCAGCCGTTTGGTTCGGTCCTCTAGCCAAGCCTGTTGCCGCGCCGAATCGATCAGGTGTTTCTGGCGCCACCACGGCTGTATGTCGCCGCCGTGTATCCAAATGGTCATCGGCAGCCTGTCGGCGAAATCGGCCAGCGCCTCCCAAAGATTCGGCCTCAGGAAATGCACCGCGACCGCGCCGTAACGGCCCGACTCGAGCATCCGGCGCAACAATTCGTTCGGCCCCTCGAGAATCTGGACGCCTTCGTGTTCCCGCCAGGATTTCGCCCGGTCGGGGCCGGCCACCATCACGTCGACGTCGAATCCGGCGGCCAGATAACGGGTCACCCGGGTGTGGACGAAACCGAAACTGTAGAGATTCTCGGGCGACGGATAGCCGTCGGCCAGCAGCAGCACCCGCCGGGGCGACCAGCGCAGCGGCAGGGCGCAGGGCTCGCCCCGGTCCGAAACCCTCAGCGCCGTGAACCGGGCCAGGCCGTCGCCGCGCGCCCTCAGGCTCAGGCGCAGCCGCTTGGCCCCGGGCGGGACCGCCACGGTGTGCAGCCGGTTCCAGGCGTACCAGCGGGACTGCAGGATACGCCCTAGACGGTCGGCGAAGGCGAGGCAGAACTGGCCCTCGACTGAGCCCGAACCGGACAGTCTTATATACACGTTGCGCCCGTCGGCGCTGGCCTTCGCGACCGGCAGCGTCCCCGGCAGGTCGAGCGAATAGTTGGCCCCCGGCGCCGATTTGACCTCCCATTCGAGGTCGTCACCCTGACGACGAGCATACAGATGTCCGCCTCCGATCTCCGACTGGCCCTGCGGCCAGGCTTGGGGCAGAATCTCCCAGTCGAACCCGCTGGCCTCAGGCTGTTCGGCGGCGGCCTCGGCGATCTGTCGGCCGATCTCGGCCCAGGGCTCGCCGGCCGCCGGCCGGCCGACCGCTTGGCCGATCATTTGGCCGAACCGGGCCGCCCAGGAGTGTTCGGACGCGACCGCCGCCGGATCGGCTTCGACCAGGGGTCCGATGGCGCCGAAGAAGTTCCAGTTCGCCCGGCTATAGGCGGCCTCGGCCCGGCCGTCCGCCATCAGCCGGGTCAACAGCTCCGGGTCCAGCCGGGTTTCCGAGGATTGGTCGTAGGCGTCCGCGACGCCCGCGCCGTCCGCCGCCGATGCCGCGCTCCCGGCCGGCAGCGGCGCCAGGCCGGCTCGGCCCGGACCCAGCCGCCGGGCCAAGTCCAGGGCGACCTCCAATTCGGCGGCGAAGACGAAATCGAATTGCGCCGCCAGCGCCTCGAACGGCTGCGACTCGCCGACGTTTCCGATCAGCCAGAGCCAACGCGCCGGCCCGTCCGGGCGCGCCGCCAACAACGGGGTTTCCAGCGCCTGCGCGACTTCGGCCGGCGCCAGGCCCGACGGCTCGACTATGACCACCGCCGGCGCCGAGTCGGCCGGGCCGGCGCCGGCCAAGGCCGGCACGCCTTGGCCGCCGATCCACGCCACCGCCTTGGCGGCGGGGTCGCCGGCGGCCAGGCGGGCGAGACGTTCCGCCCTTCCCGGCGGCTCGTCAGGAACCAATGCTTCGACCTGGTCGGGCCACGGGCGCAGCGCGATCGGTTCGAACAAGAAGGACAAGGGCCCCGCCCGCAGCAGCATCCGAAATCGCCGCCGAGCGCCCCGGGCCAGGCGTCTGACATGCATCGCAAGCACTATATCAGGGGGCGTTCGGAGCCGCCCTCGGCCGGCTTGGGCGGTCCCGTCAGGCGTTTGTAGAGGCCGGCCAGCTTAGCCGCCTGCGCCTCCCACGCGAACCGATCACGCAACCCGACATCCCGAACCGCCCCAACCAACACCCCACGACCATCCACCACCCG
>JAITKC010000054.1 GCA_031278665.1 Bifidobacteriaceae bacterium
CCGAGACCGCCAGCGGCGGCGAGGCTTTGGCCGGGTCGAGGATGAGGTTGGCGTTGATACCGGGGGCCCGGTCGTTGGATTCGATCCGGACCATCAGGCGGATGCGGTCGGGTTCGAAGTCGTAGGCGATCCGATAGCCGCGCGAGTGGATCGCGACCGCCGCGTCCGCCAGCCTTGGCGGCAGTCCGAGCGAGCCGCCGGCCGCGTTGGCGGCGTGCTGGGCGAGTTCCCCGCTGGCCCGGTCGTAGACGTAGATCTCGGAACTGGCCAGGTACTTGGCGTCCTGCAGGATCATCGAGCTGAACAGATCGGGGTGGGTGAGCGTGAAACCGGCCCACTCCTTGGTCCTAAAACGCGCCCAGGCGCGGCGGCGCCTGGGATAGGCGTCAAACGGGTTGGCCAACGGTGTTTGAATGAAGCGCCCAAAATGGCGCCGGCCGGATTCGACCAATGAGTCGGCGTCGATCATCCCCCATGCTAACCCACCCTCGCCGCCGACCGCCCGCAATGGGTCGCCGGCGGTGGGGCTCAGTCGTAGGGGTCGGCCCGGCGCACGTCGATGACCATTCCGGTCAGGTCGGAGGCGATGGCGTCGAGCGAGGCCGCGGCCACTTGTTCGGCCGACAGCAGCGAGCCGGCCGGTTCCTCGCCGAAGGCCGCCAGGCGCATCGGCGTCTCGGTCCGCTCGGGGTTGACCACGTTGACTTTGATGCCGTCGGCCGCCCACTCCTCGGCCAGGGCCTGGCCCAAGTTGACCACGGCCGCCTTGGACGATGAGTACAGGGCGTAGTTCTCGCGCCCGCGAGTGTAGGACGATGACGTGAACAGCAGCAGGCGCCCGCCGGCGGCGGCGAGGTGGCGGTGGGCGGCCCGCGCCACGTTGACGGCGGCGGTGTAGTTGACGGCGATCGACTGGTTGATGTCGGCCTGCGAGGCGGCGGCCAGCGGCCCGGTTTTGAGCAGGCCGGCGGTCAGGATGACCGCGTCGATCCGGCCGTGTTCGCCGGCCACCTCGTCGAGCGCCCGCTCGATCGCCTCAAGGTCTTGGACGTGGAGGCCGGTGGTCGACCGGCCGTGGGCGACCACCGCCGCGCCGGCGGCCTTGGCCAGACGGGCGATCTCGGCGCCGATGCCGTAGGAGCCTCCCAGCACCACGATCACCTTTCCGGCCAGGACGGCGGCCAATTGCTCCGGCGACTTGCGCGGCGCCGCCCGGGTGGCCAGTTGGAACAGCTTGTCGGCGATAGTCAAGTCGACCGGATGGGTGACTTTGATGTTGTTCTCCGAGCCGAGCACGCACTTGACGTCGACTTCGGGCAGGTAGCGGACCACCACGCCGCAATCGTCGGTGGCGTGGAAATAGGGGTCCTCGACGGCTTTGGCGTAGGCCGCCCGGAGGGTCGAGAGCTTGAAGGCTTGCGGCGTCTGGCCCCGGCGCAGCCGCGAGCGGTCGGGGATGCGGGTGATGACCTCGTCGTCGTCGACCATCACGACGGTGTCCGATGACGGGATCACCACGTCGACCGCCTCGTGGCGGTCCAAAGCCCGGACGCACTCGGAGATGATCCGCTCGTCGACGAGCGGGCGGACGGCATCGTGTAATAAAACTTTGGCCTCCTCGGCCTCGATCGCCGCCAAAACCCGGCGGGTGGTCTCGTTGCGGGTGACGCCGCCCTCCAAGATCAGGCCGAGTTTGTGGTAGCGGGCGCCCAACTGGGTCGCCACCCGCTCGGTCCAGCCGGGCGTGATCATCACGACGACGGCGTCGATCAGGGGGTGCGAGTCGAAGGCCGCGACGGTGTGCTCGAGGATCGTCTTGCCGGCCACTTTGACCATCTGTTTGGGCACCGACAGCCCCAAACGCGCGCCGACGCCGCCGGCCAGGACCACGCCATAGGTTTTCATAGGCCTAGTCTCTCATCGGCCAGGCGGGTGTCGTAAGATGGCCGGGTGGCGCGGTCGGGGGGCGAGTTGAACGGTCCCGCCGCCCCGGTCGCATTCTCGTTGGTGGCGCGCATGTACGGGGTGGCGCAATATCTCCCGGATTTCCTGTCTTCATTGGATTCACAGGAGCCTGGGCCGTACACAGTCGAATGTCTGTTCGTAGACGACGGGTCGCCGGACGAATCCGGCCGGCTGGCCCAGGCCTGGCTCGACGGGCCGGGCGCGGCGGCGGGTTTCACCGGCCGGGTGATTCGCCAGCCGAATATGGGGCCAAGCGCGGCCGCCAACACCGGCTTGGACGCCGCCGGCGGCGAATGGATCTCCTGGCCGGACCCGGACGACCGACTCGACCCGGGCTATTTGGCCGCGGTCGCGGAGCTGATCTCGGCCCACCGCGACGACCCGCCGACAATCGTCGACGCGAAACTGGTGGCCCTGGTCGAGGAGACCGGCGAGATCCTCGACGAATACATCTACCGCTACAAATACCAGGCCGGGGAGCGGGTGGTCGGCCTGGACGCCGACCCGACGGCGGTGACCGGCCGGACCAATAACGTCTTTTTCCCTTTGCAACTGGTCAGACGCCTCGGCGTGCGGTTCGACAACCGCTTGAGGGCCTCCGAGGACGAGTTGTTCGTGGCCTCGGTGCTGCTCAGGGCCGGCGCCGAGGCGGCCGGCCGGGTGGCCAGGGTCGGCCTGGTCCCTCAGGCCCGTTATATCTACCGCCGCCGCCTGGCCCGCGACGGCCTGGCCGACCAAGCCCCGCGCCAGAGCCAGTTCCTGGCCACCCACGTCGAACTGGTGGCCCTGCCGCTGGCTCGGCTGGGGGCTTCGCTGAACGGCGGCCGGACACCGCGTTGGCTGACGAACCTGCTGGTCGGGACCGAGAAATGGATATTTGAGAACGAACTCAACCCGGCCACCCGGGTGGACTGGCGCCGGCCGGTCGAGCGGCGCTTCAGGCGGGCCATGCGCCAGGCGGTGGCGCTGATGGATCCGGCCGACATAGCCGCCTTCGACATGTTCGCCTTTCCGCCGCTCGGGATCGAGTTCCTGCTCGGGTTGGCGGACCGGCGCCGCGGCGTTCCGCTGGGCGCCGCCAGAATGTTCGGGGCCCGCCTTCTGGTCCATCCGTCGGAGGCGCGGCGGGTTCTGGGCAAACTGGCCCGCAAATGGAGACAGCGTCTGGGCCGCCGAACCTCTTGACTGGCCGGGCCTGACCGGTAAAGTGTGCAGGCGTGGCCGACGAGCCGAAGCGGGTTCTGCACGTCGCGTGGAGCTTTCCCCCGGCTCAGGGCTCGGGTGGCGCCGACGCGCTGGACCTCGCCAACGCTTCGGCCCGGCGGGGGCACGACGTCACGGTCTTGACGGCCGGGACCGACGCCTTTGATCTGGTTGTCGGCGCCGATGCCGACCGGGTCGGCCAGATCGACCCCAAGGTGGCGGTCGTCAGGGTCGACAATCCGTTGGGTGTCCGCGATCCGATAGTCAACCGCTGGCCGGACTGGCGGCGGCGTTACGGTTGGGACCACGCGGAATGGCGCGAGGCGATCAGCCGGGCGATCTTCCCCGAGCCGACCGGCGACTCGTGGCGTCCGGCCTGGCTGGCGCCGGCGACGGCGGCGGCCAGGGCCTTGGCCGAGGCCAAACCGTTCGACTTGGCGATCGCCACGGTGTTGCCAGCCGTCGGCGCGGGCGTGGCGCTCAGTTTGAACGCCGCCACCGGCCTGCCGTTCGTGGTCTACGAGTGCGAACCGTGGTCCTTCGAGCCGCCGGCCGGCGAATCTCAGGCCCCGCGGGGCCTGACGATATTCGAGCAGTGCTTCGCCAGGGCCATCCAAGTGTGGTGTCCGGACGCCGCGCGGGCGGCGGCGCGACGGCGGGAGTTTCCCAGTTGGGGAGACAAAATCCGGGCGGTCGGGTTCGACCGCGAGGCGCCGGACGCCGCCTTCGGGCCGCTCGAGGAGCAGCTCGGATGGTGACCGGGAAGGCGGGCGAGACCCCGGCGCCCAGCCTCAGAGCGCTGGCGGTCGCCAGCCGTCAGGCCGATCCGGCCTCGGCGCCGCGCAAGATTGGCGCCGAGCCGGTCGAAGTCTTGGTCGAACCCGGCGGCGAAGGGGGCGGCGGCGATCGGGGCGGAGCGGACTGGCTCGCCGCCTGCTTGGACCGCCGCCCGGCCGACCTGGTGGTCGCTTGGGCGGTCGACTCGCGGGCCGTCGGCCTGTTGCGCGAACTGGCCGACCGGCGCGCCGACCTGTTGGTCGTCTCGACGTTGGCGGCGGCCGAGGGCGTGATCGCGGCGCTGCGCCGGGGGCGTTCGATCGCCTCGCTGGTTTACCCGCCGCCGCCGGCGCCGCGCCTCGCCCTCGAACAGGCCGGTCTGGGCGCCTCAGCCGGACAGCCCAGGCGCTGGAGCGTCGAATTGGCCGACCCTTGGGGCGGACGGGATGCCGACTGGCTGCGCCTGACCGCCGACGGCGTCGAGGTCCGGGCCGAAGCTCTCAGGCCGTTGGAGCGGGCCGCGATCGCCGAGCGGTCTAGGCCGCCGCGAGTCCCGCGAGAAAGCGGGGGGGGGGGCGCTCCTTATCGGTCCGGCCAATTACGCCGCCCAAGGGCGCGCCTGGGCGCGGGCGGTCAGCCAGCACGTGCCCGGCTTTCAGGCCAGTAATTTCCAGATCCAGCCGTTCTCCGGACGCGGCTTCGAGGCCGACTGGCTGATCGCGGCGGACGACTTCAACGACCCGGTGGCGCGCGTGGATCTGGCCGCCGAATTGGTGGCGCCGGCCACCCACGTGTTGATCGAGGACATGATGCCGCTGGTCGGATTGGACCAGTTGCGCGCCCCCCGGCTCGACCCCGAATTCGGGCGGCGCGAATGCGAGCGGTTACTCGCCTCGGGCCGCAAAGTCGCCTGTCTGATACATGGCAGCGCCGCCCGCGCGCCGGCCTTGCACCGGGGGCTTTATCCTTGGTCGCCGTTCCACGACCGGGACTCGGATTTACACGCCGCGCGCGTCCGGGACGCGGACAAGACCCTGGCGGCGCTGGCGGACCTGGACGTGCCGGTATTCGTGGCCACGCTCGACATGCTCGAATACGTCCCGAACGCCGATTGGCTGCCAATCGTGATCGGCCGCGACGACTTCGCGCCGGCGCCGCCGTGGTGCGCCGGGCCCAAACTGAAGGTGGCCCACGCCCCGACTTCGGCGGCCCTGAAGGGCTCGGAGTTCGTCGACGCGGCGCTGCGCCGGCTCGACCGGGCCGGTCTGATCGACTACCGCTCGGTCAGGGGAGTCCCGCCGGTCGCCATGCCGCGGCTGTTGCGCCAAGTCGACGTGGTGGTCGACCAAGTGGTGTTGGGCAATCCGGCGACTTTGCTGAACCAGACGATGGCGGCCGGCCGCCTGGGCGTGGCCCACGTCAGCCCGGCGGTGCGGCGGCGCTACGACGTGGCGCCGCCGGTGGTCGAGGCCGACCCGTCGAATATCGCCCAAGTCGTCGCGGACATCGCCGCCGACCCGGAGGCCTACCGCCGGCTGGCCGAATCCGGACCGGCGTTCGCCCGCCGCTTCCACGACGGCCGGCTCGCCGCCGAGGTCCTGACCAGGCATTTCCTCAAACCAGAGGAGGGTTCGTGAACGTCTTGGCGGAGGTCTTCGCGCGCGCCCGGGCCTTGGGAATGGACTTCGACGTCCGCCCGGGGTTGCCGCGGTATTTGTCCGATGCCGTCGCCGCCGCCCGGCCCGCCGCCAGCCGGCCGGGCGATCCGTCGCCGCGAACCGCCGCCCGGTTGGTGGTCGCCCCGGCGGTGGTTCCGCTCGAGCCGGGCGACTGGTTGGTGGCCGATTGGCCGGCCGGGCCCAGGGGATTGGCGGTCCGGTTCGGCGCCGGCCAATTGGCGCTGGCCGGCGCCCAAGCCTACGAGTTGGCGCGCGCGGCGCCGGGGCGGACCGCGCTGGTCGCCCACGGCGTTGTCCGCCCGGAGGCCTGCGGCCCGGTTTTCGAGGCCGTTCCCGGGACGCGGCCCTGGCTGGCGGCCGGGCCGACGGCATCGGACAAAGACCTGCTGGTGCTGGCCAACGCCGCCGTGCTGGGGCGGGCGGCGGATTCGGAGCAGATGGCGGCGCTGGCCCACCGCTACCTGGTCCAGGCCGACCCGCTGGCCGCCGCGTTGGAACGGGCGAGGGACGATTTGGCGCAGTCGCGAAGGCGGGAGCGGGACTTGCGCGTCCGGCTGGACTCGATCGCCCAGTCGCGCTGGCACCGGCTGGGCCGGCGGCTGAGGCGGGCGCTGGGGGCTATGCGGCGGGCGGCTCGCCTGGGCGCGCGCTAGGCTGAACCGGGCATTGTCGACGTAAGGAAGACGATCGAAGTGAAAATCGCAGTTGTGGCCTTGGGGAAAATCGGTCTGCCCTTGGCGGTTCAATTCGCGTCCAAAGGCCACGACGTGGTCGGCGTGGACGTCAACCCGGTCGTGGTGGAGCAAGTCAACCAAGGCCTGGCGCCGTTCCCGGGCGAAGCCGGCCTGGCCGAACGCCTGGCCGAACTGGTCCCGGCGGGCCGGTTGCGGGCGACATCGGACTACGGCTTGGCGATCCCGGGGGCCGAGGCCGTCGTGGTGGTGGTGCCGTTATTCGTCGAAGAGGGGACCTGGCGGCCGGACTTCGGCTGGATGGAGTCCGCCACCCGATCGCTGGCGGCGCGGTTGACACCGGGCGCCTTGATCTCCTATGAGACCACGCTGCCGGTCGGAACCACCCGGCGGCGCTGGAAACCGCTGATCGAAGAGGTCTCGGGCCTGGTCGAGGGGGTCGACTTCGACCTCGTCTTCTCGCCCGAACGGGTCCTGACCGGACGGGTCTGGCGGGATCTGCGGCGTTACCCCAAACTGGTCGGCGCCCTGGGGCCGCGCGGCGCCGGCCGGGCGGTCGAGTTCTACCAGGCGGTGCTCGACTTCGACGAGCGGGCGGACCTGCCCCGGCCGAACGGCGTCTGGGATCTCGGCTCGGCCGAGGCGGCCGAATTGGCCAAACTGGCCGAAACCACTTTCCGGGACGTCAACATCGGCCTGGCCAACCAGTACGCCAGATTCGCCGAGCGCAACGGGATCGACGTCTACCGGGTGATCGAAGCCTCCAATTCGCAGCCCTATTCCCACATCCACAGCCCGGGGATCGCCGTAGGCGGGCACTGTATCCCCGTCTACCCGTGGCTTTATCTGCACAACGACCCCGACGCGACAATCGTCCGGGCCGCCCGCGAGGCCAATCTGGCGATGCCCGCGCACGGCGTCGAACTGGCCGCCGCCGCCCTTGACGGCGACTTGCGCGGCAAGACGGTGGCGGTGCTGGGCGCCTCCTACCGCGGCCGGGTCAAAGAGACCGCCTTCTCCGGCGTCTACGGGGTGGTCGAGGCCCTGCGCGGGCGCGGCGCCAAAGCGCTGGTCCACGACCCGATGTTTTCCGACCAGGAGTTGGCCGGGCTCGGCTTCGAGCCGTACCACCTGGGCGAGCCGGTCGACGCCGCCGTCATCCAGGCCGACCATCCCGAATACGCCGACCTCGCGCCGGCCGACCTGCCGGGGGTCAAAGTCCTGGTGGACGGCCGGCGCGTGACCGCGCCCGAGGCTTGGGCGGGTGTCACCCGGCTGGTGATCGGCGAGGCGCCGCAGTCCGGCTAGCCGGCCAAGATCGCGGCGACGGCTTTGTCGGCGGCGTGGCCGTCGCCGTAGGGCTGCGACCGGGGGCCCACCGGCCGGGGCCGCGTCACGGCCGCGGCGATGTCGCCGGGCCGGTCCGCCAACAGGTTCCAGCCGCCGGCCAGGGTCTCGACCCACTCGGTTTCCGGGCGCACTGTGGTGCAGGGCCGTCCCAGCAGGTACGCCTCTTTCTGGAGACCGCCCGAGTCGGTCACCACGGCGGCCGAATCGAGCACGGCGGCCACCATGGCCGGATAGTTGAGCGGCTCGACCGGTTCGATCGCGCCGCGCCTAAGCTCGATGCCGAATTCGGCGGCTTTGGCGCGCAACCGGGGGTGGGCGGCCAGTCGCACCGGCCGGGGCAGTTCGGCCAGGGCTTGGACGATGCCGTCCAACCGGTCGGGGGCGTCGGTGTTGTCCGGCCGGTGGATAGTCGCCAAGACGAACCGCCCCGGCCCTTCGCCTTCGGCCGACTGGTCGCGCCAACCCGGCCGAACGGCGTCCGCCACCCGGTGGCAGACGTCGGTCATGACGTCGCCGACCAGCCGGGAGGCTTGGGCCAAGCCCTCGCGTCTGAGGTGGCCCATAGCCGCCTCGGTCGGGGCCAGAAGCAGGTCGGAGGCGTGGTCGGTCAGGACGCGGTTGTGCTCCTCCGGCATGCGGCGGTTGAAAGAGCGCAGGCCGGCCTCCAAGTGGGCGACCGGCAAGTGGATTTTGACGGCCGCCAGGGCGGCCGCCAGAGTCGTGTTGGTGTCGCCGTAAACCAGAACCCAATCAGGGCGTTCGCGCTCCAGGACGTCTTCGAGGGCGGCCAACATGACGCCGGTTTGACGCCCGTGCGGGCCGGAGCCGACCCCGAGGTTGACGTCCGGGGCGGCGATTGCCAGATCGGCGAAGAAGGCCCCGGACATGGCCGGGTCGTAATGCTGGCCGGAATGGATTATGCGGTGGTCGACTCCGGCCCGCGCGAACGCCTCGGCCACCGGGGCCAGTTTGACGAATTGCGGCCGGGCGCCGACGACGGAGACAACTCTAATATTGGGCCCAAGGCCTGACGCGGTCACCGGAACCATTTTGCCACGTCTGTTATCCTGCTCCGGATGCGCTCGATTGGCCTTGTTCAGGGGAGGGAACCATGTCCGCCGACAGCCCGCATGTGGTGATGGCGGTGGCGAATCCGATCGCCATGGATTCGCGTGTGCGCAAGTCGGCGGCGTCGATGGCGCGGGCCGGTTACCGGGTGACTTTGTTGTGGGCGAACGAGTCGGG
>JAITKC010000074.1 GCA_031278665.1 Bifidobacteriaceae bacterium
GCATCGGCGGCGCGGGCGGGCGCGACGGCGGCGCGGGCGGGCGCGACGGTTTCCCGGGCGAGCGCGACGGCGGCGGCGACGGGGACGACGGCATCGGCAGCGCGGGCGAGCGCG
This sequence comes from Bifidobacteriaceae bacterium, assembly GCA_031278665.1. GTDB lineage: Bacteria > Actinomycetota > Actinomycetes > Actinomycetales > WQXJ01 > JAIRTF01. The sequence continues at coordinate 115 of JAITKC010000074.1, forward strand.
GCGACGCGGGCGAGCGCGGCGACGGCATCGGCGGAGGCGGACACCGTGACGGAAGGGGCTCCGATTGACCGTCACAGCCATCCAACGCGCTTCCTTCACCGGGGCGGACGTCTTTGACCTGCTGATAATCGGCGGCGGGATCACCGGCGCGGCCTTGGCCCATGAGGCCACCAGTCGCGGGTTCTCCGTCGCCTTGGTGGACAAGGGCGACTTCGGCGCTGCGACCTCCGCCGCCACCGGCAAGTTGATCCACGGCGGGTTGCGCTACCTCAAGAAACTTGAAGTCGGCCTGGTGCGGGAGTCGCTGGCGGAACGGCGGAACCTCATGCGCATAGCCCCCAACTTGGTCTGCCCCATTCCGATTGTGCTGCCCGATCCCGGTCTGGTCGAGCACCTCGGGCTGACCGCGTACGACGCGCTGGCCTTCGACCGCAACCGCCTGTCGGACCCGTCCAAACGAATCCCCGCCCACCGGGGCCTCAGCCGGGCCGAACTCGACCGGTTCGGATTGCCCAATCTGGCCAGCGGGATGCTCTATTACGACGCGATGATGATTTCACCCGAACGGCTGACCCTCGCCTTCCTGCGCACCGCCGCCGCCGGCGGCGCCCAGCTCGCCAACTACACCCGGGCCGATCGGCTAGTCGTCCGGGGCGGACGGGTCCTCGGGGCCGAGGTGACCGACCTGGCCGGCGGCGATCCCGGTCTGATCCGCGCGCGCGTGACCGTCAACGCGACAGGCGCCTGGGCCCACGACTTGCTGGCCGGCGACCCCCAGACCGCCGAATTGGCCGGCCCGCCGCCGCGGGTCCGGTCCGAGGGCATCTACCTGGTGACCCGCAAGCTGAGCGACGTGATGGTGCTCACCTACCACGCCCATGGCCACTTCAGCTTCGCGCCCTGGCGGGGGCTCAGCCTAGTCGGCCCGACCGAGACGCCATACCTCGGTCGGGTGGACGAGTGGCGGCTGACCCGCCGTTCGATCGAGGACTTCCTGAGCGCCATCGCCGCCGACAACACCGCTCGCGTCAAACTCGCGATCGACGATGTCGTCTGGGCCTACGGCGGATTGCGCCCCCTGACCGAGAGCGGCGCGGTCGACACCTACACCGCCTCGCGCGCCTCCGAGTTGATCGACCACACCGGCCAGGGCGTGACCCACTTCCTGACCGCGATGGGCGGCAAATACACCAGTTCGCGGGCCTTCGCCGCCCGCATAGTCGGGCGCCTCGCCGCCCGGCTCGGGACCGCCGTCGGGCCTTCGCGGACAGCTCAGACCGTCCTCGACGGCTGCGCCACACCCGATCTGCCCGCCGCCATCGCCGCCGCCCGCCACCGGACCGACCCGGCGGTCGCCTCGCCGGACACGGCCGAGTTGCTGGTCCGGCTTTACGGCGCCGACGCCGCCAGCGTGCTCGACCTGGCCCGCGCCGATCCGCGCCTGCGCCAACTCGCCACAGCCGACGGCGAGCCATTGGCCACCGTCGCCTACGCCCTGCGTTACGAGGCGCCCGTCCACCTGACCGACGTGCTGGCGCGGCGGACCGGCATCGGGCAACTCGGAGACCCCGGCCCGCTGGTCCTCGAACAGGCTGCCGACCTCGCGGCCGAGCACTTCGGCTGGGACGCCGGGCGGCGCCTAAGCGAACTGGAGGCCGCCCGCCAGGCCGTCCGCCTGCCGCTCGATTGACCGGCCAGCCGCCGATGCCGTCCGCCGCTTTGACGCCGACGGCCGCGACCGGACCAATTGAACGCTGACGATCCTTCGCCCAGTCCGAAGCGGGCGCGGCCCGGCGCCGTCGGTTTGGCGATGCTGGCCGGCCGGATGTAGCCGCGCTAGCAGTCGCGAATTGAGGGCGGGGCGGTTAGCATCGTGGGATGGGCTCGCGCCGCGCCACTATCTACGAAGTGTCCGAGCGGGCGGGAGTTTCGATTTCGACGGTGTCCTTGGCGATCAACCACCCCGAACGGGTCAAGGAGGCCACCCGGCGCAGGATCCTTCAGACAGTCGACGAATTGGGCTTCGTGCCCAAGGAATTAGCGGTGACCAGGGCCCGGGCGGGTCTCGGGCGGATCGCCGTGGTGGCGCCGTTCACCTCCTATCTGAGCTTTTCGCGTCGTCTGGCGGGGATGCTGGCCGAGGCGGCGGGCCAAACCCAGATCTTGGTCTACGACCACGAGGACGTGGCCACATCGACCTCGCCGCTGCTGGCGACTATGCCGGTGCGCGGGCATGTCGACGGCCTGGTGATCATGGGCGTGCCGCTGGATCAGACGACCTCCGAACGCTTGCGCCGCCGCTTGCCCACAGTCCTGGTGGACATCCGCCACACCGGCATGACCAGCGTCTCTGTAGACGACGTGGCGGGCGGGAAACTGGTCGGGGAACATTTGCGGCAAATGGGCCACCGGCGCGTCGCCTTCGTCCGCGAGGCCGAGCGATCCCACCTGCCGGCCTCGCCGACACAGCAACGCAAAGACGGCCTGGTGGCGGCCCTCGGAGCGGCCGACGTCCAGGAGATCAGCATTGAGCGCGGGCCGGGCCTGGGCGACCGCGCCCTGGCCGGATGGGCCGAATTGGCCGGGGCGGACGCCCCCGGCCCGACAGCCATTGTCGCCCACCGCGACCTGGTGGCGGTGGCGGTGGTCGCGGCGGCCCGGCGGGCCGGTCTGGAAGTGCCGCGCGACCTGTCGGTGGTCGGATTCGACGACGACCTGGTGGCCCAGGAAACCGGTCTGACCACGGTGGGCCAACCCTTCGAGGAGTCGGGCGCTTTGGCGTTCCGGCTGGTCCGCGAACTCATGGCGGACCCCGCCGCCCCGCCGGTCGAACATCTGCTCCCACTCAAACTGGCGGTCCGCCAAACAGTCGGCCCGCCGCCGACGCGCTGAAACTTCCTCGCCGCGGTCCGGAGTCGGCCGGTCGGCAGCGGCATCGCACGCGCTTGCCGACCGGTCAGCGCCGGCGCGAGGATACTCGCGAGAGACTCCGTGGCGCCGGCCCCCACTGCGACTAAGTTCCCCATCCTGATCCACCGGTGGATCAGGAAGTGCGTACTACTCGCATTTCGGGCAGTGGCGTCGGCTGGGCGCCTGTCGACGGC
>JAITKC010000132.1 GCA_031278665.1 Bifidobacteriaceae bacterium
TGGCGGCGACCTGCCTGTCGCCGCTGTCGCGCAACCACCAAGTCGGCCGCCGGATCGGCGAGGGCCTTGGCGTGGCCGAGGCGGTGGCCGCGACCCGAGGCGTCGCCGAAGCGGTCGAAACCTGTTCGGCGGTCCAGGCGCTGGCTCGCGCGGCCGGCGCCGAGGCGCCGATCACCGACGGCGTGGTGGCCGTCGTCCACGGCGGCGCCGACGCCCGCCAGATGGGTCGCGAATTGCTCTCGCGCCCGTTCCGCGCCGAAGGCTCGCGCTATCAGGCCTGGTCCGGCTAGGGGGCTGATGGCCGTCCAGCCGTCGCTCAGGCGGCGCGGCTGAGCGCCTGGGCCAGGTCCTCCCAGAGGTCGTCGACGTTTTCGATGCCGACCGACAGGCGCAGCAGGTTGTCCGGCACGTCGGAGAACTCGCCCGGCCAGCGCCGGCGGCGCTCCAACATCGACTCGACTCCGCCCAGCGAAGTCGCCGGCGCCCAGGTCCTGGTCTGGGCGGCGACGGCGTCGGCGGCCTGGGCGCCGCCGGCCAACTCGATCGATATGACGCCGCCGAACCCGCTCATCTGGGCTTTCGCCAAGGCGTGGCCGGGGTGGGAGGCGAGCGAGGGGTGGATGACCTTTTCGACCGCCGGGTGCGACTCGAGCCGGCGGGCCAAGACCGCGGCGGAGGCGTTCGAGCGCTCGGTTCGCAGCGCCAAAGTGCGCAGGCCGCGCAACAGCAAGAAGCCGTCGAAGGCCGAGGGGGTCGCGCCGCGGATGCGGCGGAAGTCCCGCAGCGTCCCGTCGTGTTCGGCCGATGCCGCCACCGCCGCCCCGAGTATCAGGTCGCTGTGGCCGCCCAGGCATTTCGAGGCCGAATGGACCACGACATCGGCCCCCCAATCGAGGGGCCGCTGGACGAGCGGGGTGGCGATCGTGTTGTCGACCGCGACAATCGCGCCGACTCGGTGGGCGGCTTCGATCAGGGCCGGTCCGTCGGCGATTTCCAACAGCGGATTGGTCGGCGTCTCGATCCACAGCATGGCCGCCGGCGCGCAGCCGTCGCCGCCCGCCAGGGCCGCGACCACGGCTTCGGTCTGGTCGATCGGCAAAGTCGACAGCCGGATGCGCCCGGACGCCGCCAAATCGCGGGCCAGCGCCAGCGAGCCGTTATAGGCGTGCGACGGCATCACCAGGCGCCCGCCGGTCGGGATCAGCGAACAGGCGGCGTCGATCGCGGCCATGCCGGAGGCGAACAGGACGGCGTCGTTCGGCCCGCCCTCGAGCAGTCCGACGACCTGTTCGGCGGGATGGTTGGAGGGATTGTCGTAGCGGGCGTAGGCGGGCTCGTCCTGGCCGGGGACGCCCCTGGAGATGAAAGTCGAACTAAACAAGACCGGCGGGTTGACCGGTTCGCCTTGCTCCCATTCGGGCCGGCCGGCGCCGACCGCGGCGGTGTCGGGGGATAGATCCGCATAGAAGCTACGGGGGTGTGCCATGACTCTAGAGTCTACGGCCGCCTCTTCGGGCCGGTCGGGGCGACAGGTAACAAAACGGTCACGGCCCCAAGGCCGGCCCGGCGGCATCGGCGGCCGGCGCGGGCGAACCGGCCGAACCGGCCGAACGGCATCGGCGGCCGCCGCTGTTACCGTATTCGGCATGTGCGGAATTATCGGCTATGTCGGCCGGACCGAGTCTGACCGCCCGCTCGAGGTCGCGCGCGAGGCGCTGGCGCGGCTGCAATACCGGGGCTACGACTCGGCCGGGATCGCGCTGGCGAACGGCCGGGGCCTTGGCCTCGTCAAGCGGGCGGGCAAACTGTCGGCGCTTGAGGAGGCCCTGGCGGCCGACCCGCCGCCGCCGGCCAGCGCCGCGATCGGCCACACCCGCTGGGCCACCCACGGCGGCCCGACCGACGCCAACGCCCATCCCCACCTCAGCCCGGACGGCGCGGTCGCCGTGGTCCACAACGGCATAATCGAGAACCACCAGGCGCTGCGCCAAGAGTTGGCCGAGGCCGGCGCCCGGTTCGCCTCCGACACCGACACCGAGGTCGCGGCCCATCTGTTGGCCCGCGCCTACGACGAATTGGGCGACCTGCCGGAGGCCATGCGGGCGGTCGCCCGGCGCCTCGAGGGGGCCTTCACGCTGTTGGCGCTGGCCCGCGACAACCCGCATTTGGTGGTCGGGGCGCGGCGGACCTCGCCGCTGGTGGTCGGTTTGGGCGAAGGCGAGAACTTCCTCGGGTCCGATGTCGCCGCCTTCGTCGCCCGCACCGACCAGGCCTTGGAGTTGGGCCAGGACCAGGTTGTGACGATCACCCCGGACGCCGTGGCGGTGACCGATTTCCACGGCCGGGCGGTCGCGCCGCGCCGGTTCGTCGTCGATTGGGACGCCTCGGCGGCGGTCAAAGGCGGCTTCGACACGTTCATGGACAAGGAGATCCACGACCAGCCGGCGGCGGTCCGCGACACCTTGTTGGGGCGGATGGGGCCGAACGGCCGGATTCAATTGGACGAGTTGCGGATCGACGAGTCGCTGCTGCGCTCGGTCGACAAGATCGTGGTGATCGCCTGCGGCACGGCGGCTTACGCCGGCCACGTCGCCAAATACGCCATCGAACACTGGTGTCGCATCCCGACCGAAGTCGAACTCGCCCACGAGTTCCGCTACCGCGACCCCGTGGTCACCGAGAAGACGTTGGTGGTGGCGATCACCCAGTCTG
>JAITKC010000069.1 GCA_031278665.1 Bifidobacteriaceae bacterium
GTCCTCGATAGCTTCGAAGGAGGCGATGACCGACGGGTGGCTCCAGGCGTCCTCCTTGAGGTTCGCGATGTCCCGCCAGACATCCAGACCCGCGTCTTTCACGGCCATGTCAATTGCCAGCCACGACCAATAACTGGACGCCTCCTTGCCCCATGTGAATAGATACTTGTCTTTGGCCTTGGCCTTCTCGCACAGCGCCATGGTCTCATCCCAGGTCGTGGGCGGCTCCCAACCGTTTTCTTCGAAAAGGGTCTTGGAGTACCAGAGCGAGAACAGAGTCATCGTCGTGGGCATACGAACAAACTTGCCATTGACCGTGCCGAACGACTTGACCGCCGGGTAGACGGCATCGGAAATCTTGACGCCGTCGTAATTCGGTGTGTTCCACAATTCTTCGAAACTGGCGAGTTGGTCCAACATGTCGGTGACGGGCAAATGTTCGCCGGAGCCCTCCGTCAGAAGATCGGGAGGATCGCCAGCCACGAAGCGTGGTTGAAACTCCTGGTTGACTTGGCTGGTGGTGGCGAACGTGGCGGTGATGCCCAGTCTTTCCTTGACCAGTTCGGCGGCGTACTGGACTGTCTCATTTCCGTAACCGCCCTCAAGCGAGACCACTTCTACGACAGAACCGGGTTCAACCCCGAATGGGTTGTCGGCCGAGATTTCGCCCCCGCTTGGCGTGGGGGCGCCGTCTTCGGTTTGGGCGCAGGCGGTGAGCGCGGCAAGCGCGGCGATCGCCGCTATGGCCGTCACATTACGTCTAGACCGTCTTGAGTTAGTCATTAGAGGGTTCCTTTCGATTGTTATTTATTCGACGTCTGCGGGCCGCGGGACGGAAAAGGGCCTGATACGGGCGCCTAACGGCTCTTGCAGCGCCTGGACGCTCGCCAGTCCCCTGGCGGTGTTCACCGAGATGTAAAGCGGCGGTTGGTCGCCGCGTCCGAGAAATCGCGTCGCCGCGCCGATCGTGAGCAGTTGGGCGATGTAGGCGGCCGTGATCGAGGAGACGGCGCCCGCCTTGACGCTCCCGCCCAGGTCGACCGCCGCGTCGCCGTAAGGCGCCAGATTGTCGATGGCGATGTCGGCCACCTCGCTAAGGCGCTTGGAAGAGGGATGGTTTGGCGTCGCGCGCCGGGTGTGGGCCAGGCTGGTCACGGCGATGACCGCGTGGCCCTCGGCTTTGGCGCGCAGCGCCAATCCGACAACCGCGCCGTTGGCCCCGGAGTTCGAGGCGATCACGAATAGGTCCGCCGGGTGGATCTCGTACAACTCATAGAGTTCGTCGGCCACTCGCGGGTCTCGCTCAAAATTGGGGTCCTCGAGAAGCCGGGGCTCGCGGAGCCCGGCCACGACGAGGTCGCTCAACTTCATCGCGTGGGTCGGGACCAGGCCGCCGGCTCGCCCCGCGATCTCCATCGCGAACGACTGAGAGTGCCCAGAGCCGAAGGCCTGAATAATCCCGCCGTCGTCAAGCGCGCGAACCATAAGATCAATCGCGTCGTCCAGGCGCCCGGAGTTGAACGCCTGGTCGATTTTGGCCAATCGGGCGGCAATCTGACGGGAGAAGTCTTCGAATCCGGCTGCCAAGCAGGCCCCGTTGGGCGCGGCCAGTGGAGGCCGCGCGACGGCTGGCCTGACGTGGGTCATGGTTTTCCTCCTTGAAAGTGCCCTTCGCGACGGCTGCCAGTCTACCAGAAATCGATTACTCGGAAAACGGCGTCCACGCCGGTCGAAGCGGAAGATCACTTTCAGCGCCGGAGTCAAGCCCGGCGAAACGCCAATTTGGCTGAGGTTTCGCGTCGCCCGCGCCCGCGCGGCGCTATCGCGGGGCCAGGCCCGGGCCTCGGCTCGCTAGCGCCGTGCCGCCGCCACCGCCGCCGCCACCAGGCCGGCGTCGGTGACGTCAAAGCGGTCCGCCGGATCGCCGGGAAACTCGATTCGGCTGCCGCAACCGACCGGTCCCGCCCAGCCCGCGCCAAAGGCGCGGGCGGAAAGATGCACCCCGTCCACTCCGGCCTCAATCAACGCCGGCACGTCGGCCGCCGTGACCCCGCCTCCGGCCAGAATCTCGATTCGGCCGGCGGCCGCCAGAGCCAGGCGCGACAGTTCGGCGATGCCGAGCCTGGCCGTGGCGGCGCCGCCGGATGTGAGCACTCGAACGAAGCCCAACTCGACCAGTTCGGCCAGCGCGGTCAGGCGATCGGCGACGACGTCGAAAGCCCGGTGGAACGTAACCGGGGCGGCGCCGAACTCGGCGGCGGCGGACGCGAGACGGGCGCAAGCGCTTCGGTCGACCCGCAAGTCCCCGGTCAAGGCCCCGACAACGACCCCGGCCGCGCCCGCGTCGAGAGCCCTGCGCACGTCATCGGCCATAACGCCGACCTCGCGGTCGCTGTACTGAAAGCCGCCAGGTCTCGGCCTGATCAACGGCCAAGTCTGGGCCTCGCCGACTGTCGCCGCGATGAGCCCGGCGCTCGGCGTCAGGCCACCGCAGTCGAGGGACTGGCAAAGCTCCACGCGGTCGGCTCCGCAAACCCGAGCCACCCGGGCGCCCTCAGAATCCTGCACCGCGACTTCCACGTGAACCATTCATCGATTGTGGCGCCATTCGGCCGACAACCGCCGGGCACACCTCGAGCGTGGCGACCGGGGCGTCGCCAAGAGCGCGGTCTTGAGAGTTCGCCGGCGAACGTCACCGCCGGACGCCGGGCCCGGCCTGGCTCAGCCAGGTCGCCGGGCCCCGCCGGGCCTTGAGCCCCCCGATCGGTGGTGTACATTGCTCCTGTCGCACGCGCCGGCGCGCCGGAACGGCAGATGACGGGCGCGGTCCTTGGTGTGCGACCTCAGAATTGCGAACGGCGCAAGGGCGATCTGCGGCGCCGACGCGGACCAATTTGATTGTGAGGAGAATCGGGGATGAGGAGTCGAACAGGCGGGATCCCGCACACAGCCACCCGTGCGGCGTTTTTGTTGGGCGGCATAGGCACTGGGAACGTGTCCATCGGCGCGCGGGGGGAATTGCGCGACTGGGAACTGGAAAACGGCCCGGACAAAGGACGGGTCAACCCGAACAGCTTTTTCGCGATCCATGTCGAACCGAGCCGCGACCACGCCGGTGACGTCCGGCCGGCCACCAAGGTGCTCGAAGCCCGGATCAGCGGACGACACGATTGGGACGCGGGCTACTCCTTCGGCGAACTCGCGGGACTTCCCCGTCTGGCCGGCGCGACTTTATATGGCGAGTACCCTGTCGCAGATGTCGATTTCTCCGACGACGAGCTGCCCGTCGAGGTGTCGCTGCGCGCGTTCACTCCGCTGGTGCCGCTGGACGCGGACGCCTCCGGCATTCCGGCGGCGGTGCTGCGTTACCGGGTCACCAACCCCCAAGAGTGCGCTCTGCGCGTCACCGTCGCCGGTTCTCTGAGCCACGTCGCGGGTTGCGAGAACGGCATTTACGCCATTCGCGCGCATCAGACGATCCGCTGGCGCGACGAGCAAGGCGTTCGCGGCTTGGACTTCGGGACTCGCCTGGATCCGGATGATTTCGGTTACGGCACTATGAGCCTGACGACGACAGACTCCGCCGTCACCGCAAAGCCGCAATGGGTGGCCGGGCTCTGGCCGGACGGCGCCCAGCTATTTTGGACCGATTTCAAGTCCGACGGCTTATTGGAGCCAGAGGCCCGCCGCACACTAGAGGACCACCCCGGCCAACTCGCGTCAGATGCCGCGGGACAGACGCCGTTGACCGAAGAAGAGGTGCTGGACCGGCTTCCGAAACTGCGCACCGGCTCTCTCGGAATTGTCCATGAGATCGCGCCGGGGGAAAGCAGCGACTTCGAGTTTGTGCTGTCGTGGAACTTCCCAAACCGTCGCCGCGGCTGGCTCAGCACCATGATCGGCGACGACCCGAACCGCGACGCGGTGACGCGGAATCACTACGCCGTGCTTTGGCCTGACGCTTGGTCTGCCGCGTGCCATCTTCACAAGCGCCTTCCGGCGCTCGAAGCCGCCACCAACGCGTTTGTCGAAGCCCTTTACGGCGGGACCCTCGACCCGATTATCGCCGAGGCCGTCGGCGCGAATATCGCCGCCGTCCGGTCGACAACCTGTTTTGTCGTGGAAACGCCAAATCCGCTCCTTGGAGAGGGGCCTGTGTTCGCGGCCTGGGAAGGCTCGTTCGACCACAAGGGCTCCTGCGAGGGAACATGCACACACGTTTGGTCTTACGCGCAGACGGTGGCGTGGCTATTCCCACAATTAGAGCGCAGCGCGCGCCGAGTGGAATACCTTTTGGAGACCGACTCCAACGGGGCGCAAAGATTCCGCACCAACCGTGTGTTCGGGGGCCCAGCCTGGTCTATGCCAATGGGGCCGGCGGTCGACGGCCAACTCGCAACGCTAGTTCGGCTTCATCGCGAGTGGCGCTTTTGCGGCGACGATGAATTTCTGCGCGAGCTATGGCCGAGCGCCGCGCGCGCAATGGAGTACGCGATTAGACAATGGGATCGCGACGACGACGGGCTTCTCGACGGCGAGCTGCACAACACTTATGACATTGAATTTCACGGCATCGAGCCGCTTGCGAACGGGCTGTTCCTTGCCGCTCTCAAGGCTGGCGCGCGGATGGCCGCCCAACTCGGCGAAAACCAGCGCGCCGCGGATTGGCTACGGCGAGCCGAGCGGGCGGCGGCCGCTATGGAAGCCACCCTTTGGAACGGCGAGTATTACCACCAAGTGATCGCGAACGTCGATGATTATCGCTACCAGTATGGCCAAGGAGTCCTCTCCGATCAGTTGCTCGGCCAGTTCCACGCCTATGTCAATGGCCTTGGCGAACTCCTCCCCCGTGAACATGTGCGAACCGCGCTCAGCGCTATTGTCAAGCACAACTTCCGCCCCGACCTTCGCGACCACGAGAGCACCCAGCGCACCTACGCGCTCAACGACGAGGGTGGCCTGCTCCTCGCCTCGTGGCCCAACCGCGGGCGGCCTATCATTCCATTCGTCTATTCCGACGAGGTTTGGACCGGTATTGAACACCAGGTCGCGGCTTCATTGGCGTACGCGGGACTCCCGGACGAGGCATTGCTCATTGAGCGATCGCTCCGCGCACGGTACAGCGGCACCACCCGCAATCCCTGGAATGAGATCGAATGCGGCAACCATTACGCCCGCTCGCTCGCCTCTTGGGCATTGCTGCTCGCCTTCAGCGGCGCCGATTGGGATGCCCCCACCCGCACCCTGGCGTTCAATCCCGTAAGCAATGGCCAGTTCCTTTTCACCACAAGCGCCGCTTGGGGCACTGTGGAAATAGACGATCATTCGGTCAAGCTGACGGTTCTTGGCGGCAAGCTCGATCTTGATCGC
>JAITKC010000219.1 GCA_031278665.1 Bifidobacteriaceae bacterium
TCACCGTGACCCTGGCCGACCCGGGCGGACGGCCCTATGAGGGCGCCGTCGGGCGGTTGACGGCCTCCAGTCCGGACGCCGGCGTCTATTTCGCCTCGCCCGGCGGCGCCGCCGGCCAATTCGGCTGCGCCGCCGCGCCCGTCCAAGGGCCCTGTCCGGCCGGTGTCTACAGCCTCGACGTCTACGCCTCCCTGGCCGGAGCCAAGCGGATCAGTGTCGCCTACGCCGGGGCCGCCGGCGGCGGGCTGACGATCAAGGAGAAGGGCACCGGCGCGGATCACGTGACCGCCGTCTTCGTGACGCCCCCGGCCGACCCGGCCGCCTCGGTCTTCGTGTTGGGCGACCCGGTCGTCAACCCCGACGAGACCAATCCGCAAGACGACTGGGACAACCCGGCCGACAACCCGGACGGCGGCGACTCGCTGGCCCACGACGCCGGCATCGCCTTCCATCCGAATGTGCGGATCTGGGACGCCGGGCGGCGCAACCCGATCGACGGCGCCGAGGTCCGCCTGACGCTGGGGCCGTCCTGTCCGGCCAAGTTCGCCGACGGGACCGACGTGGTGACCGCCCGGACCTCGGCCGCCGGCAAAGTCGGCGCAGTCGTCGACTCGAGCGTCGCCGGCCAATGCTCGATCGCCGCCGAAGTTTTCGCGGCCGGCGCCTGGCAACCGGTAAAAGGCTCGCCTAAGCTGCTGACCTGGGTGGACGCCGCCATCGACGCCAGCGCGTCGGCTTTTACGGTGTCAGACGCCACAGTCGTGGCCGATGGCGCCGCGACCGGAACGGTCAGCGTCGACCTGGTCGGCGCCGGCGGCCAGCCGGTCGTCGGCGCGGCCGGTCGGCTGATCGCCTCCGGTCCGGCCGGCGGCGACTTGAAGGTCTCGGCCTTCAGCCCGGCGGCCACCCCGCCCGGCCGCTACACGGCCAGTTTCTCGGGGCTCAAAGCCGGCGACTTGGCGGTCGCCGTCATGGCCGCCGGGGCCGGGTTGCCGCTGGTCAAGAACGGCAACCGGTTCGCCCGGATGGTCGCCGGGGCGCCGGCGGCGGCGGCCTCCTGGCTGGTTCAGCCGGCCGGCACGGCCCCGGCCGACGACTCGACCAGCTTGGCGGTCAAAGCCCACGTCTTCGACGCCAACGGCAACCCGGCCGACTCCGGTTCGGTCGTCTTCGCCATACCGGCCGGAACCGCCGCGACCACCCCGGCCGGGACTTCGGCCGGGCCGGCCTCGGTCACCGTCCCGGTGGCCGGCGGCTGGGCCCAATTCGCCCTGACCGCCCGGGTGGCCGGCGTCCACAAAATCGCCGCCGCCGTCGCCGGAAGCGACCTGTCGGAGGTCAAGAACGCCGCCGAGGACGCCGTTCTGCGCTCGGACGGCCAAGTCGAGGCCGCCTTTGTGGCCGGCCCGCCCGACCCGGCCGCCTCCGTCCTGACGATCCCGACCGCCGGCGCCGACGGCCAGACCGCCGTGGTGGTCGGCGGGGCGGCCAAACACACCGCCGAGGTCCAGGTCCGCGACGCCCAAGGCAACCCGGTCCCGGCCGGGTCGGCGCGGGTGGTGTTCTCCTGGGAGTACACCGACCTGACGGGCGCCCAGGTGACCGGGGCGGCCGCGGCGGCGGCGGTCGACGCCCAAGGCGCGGCGACTTACGATTTCGCCTCCAACGTGGCCGCCACCTGGTTGGTTTCGGCCCGCGTCGAGGGGTCGGCGTCCGATGTCGCCGGCTCGCCGAAGCCCGCCCGTTTCGTCCACGGACCGCTTGACCGCCTCGCCACCCTCGGTTCGTTCGCAGTCGATCCGGGCGCCAACCCAGCCGACGGCATAGCCCACGCCGACGCCCGGATGCGCGCCCAAGACCAATACGGCAACCCGATACAAGGTATCGACTTGGAATTCCGGGTGGACCACAGCGGCAACCAGGGCCCGCTCTTCGGCGACGCCGAGACCGGTTCCAAGACGCTCGCCCAGACCTCCGGCGCCGACGGCTGGATCCGCGGCCAGCTCTATTCGATCTGGCCGGGCGATTTCGACGTCCGGGGCGTCTGCGACGCCGCCTTGTCCGGCGCCGGGACCGTCCACTTCCAGGGCGTGCCGGCCGACCCGGCCGCCTCCTGGTTCAACGTCCGCCCCGCCGCCGGCAACGCCGCCGACCCGGCCCTGGCCGACGGCCGCGACGCCTATGAGGTGACAGTCGGGTTGGCGGACGCCAATAAGGCGGCGCTCAACGGCGCCGGCGCGGTGGTCTATTTCACGCCGCAGGCCATTGCCGGCGCGCAGGAGATCCGCCGGACCCTGGTCACCGGCACAGCCGGCCGGGGGCTGGCCGCCTCGGCGTTCGCCACCCTCAAAGCCGGCGTTTGGGAGGTCAGCGTGCGGATCGGCAACGATCCGGTGGCGACTAATGACGCCTCCCCGGCCAAGGCGGTGACCGTGGTCTTCGCGCCCGGTCCGGTCTCGGTCGCGCCCGGCGCCTCGCGGCTGATCTCGCCGCCGTCGCCGGCCAAGGCCGACGGCCAGGCCACCCAAGCGGTCCAAGCCGAGGTCCGCGACGCCAACGGCAACGCCATCGGCGGCCAAACTGTGGTCTTCGAGGTCCCGGCCGGTCTGACGGCCCGCCCGCCCGGCCAGGCGGCGGTGGCCGGGCCGGCCTCGGTCAGTTTGGCGACGGCTGGCGCCGGCGCCCGCGCCGGTCTCGCCGAACTGGTCTTGACCTCGACTACGACCGGCTCATACGAGGTCGCCGCGAGCGTTGGCGGCGAGGCGTTCGCCGAGGGGGCGCCGGCCGGGGTGGTGTTCGTCAACTCCGACCTGTCGCCGGCCAAATCGGAGTTTCAGATCACAACCGCGCCGGCGGCCAAGACCGTCGCCACCGAATACCATGTCGCCCAGGTGACCCTGCGCGACGCCTCCGGCAATCTTTACAGTCCGACCACCGCGGTCGCCTTCGCCTACCGACTGGCCGGCACGTCCGCCTGGACCGCCGGTCCGACGCTCAACACCGTCGGTGGCGTCGCCACCTGGGACGATTTCACAGTCAACGTGGCCGGGCTCTACCAGGTGCGGGCCGAAGTCGCGGCCGGCCAGGTGCCGGATGCGACCACTTTGCGCGAAGCCCGGTTCGCGCCCGGTCCGGCGAGCGCCGCCCAATCGACCCTGACGGTGTCTACCGGCGAGGTCCTGCCGAACGACTTGGACCAGCACTCGGCCACCGTCCGGGTGGCCGACGCGCTGGGCAATCCAATCGCCGGCCAATCGGTCGCTTTCACACTGCCGGCCGGCGGCCCGGCCCATTTCGCCACCGCCGGCTGTTCGGCCCAGACTTGCTCCGTGACCGCCTCGGCGGCCGGTTTGGCGGCCGTCGAGGTGGCCAGCCCGGTCGAGACGACGGCCCACATCGTGGCGGCGCTGGGGCCCGGCGCCAAAGTCGGCGAAGCCGACCTGGTGTTCGCCGCCGGCGCCCCCGAGGCGTCCAAGTCATCCTGGACGATCAACCCGAGCGGATCGGTGACGGCCGACGGCTCGGCCGCGTTCACGGCGTCGGTCCAGGTCGACGACGCCAACGGGCTGCCCAAATCCGGGGCCGAAGTCGGTTTCGCGGTGCCGCCGGCCGTTCGGATCGCCGAGGCCGGACCCTACCGGACAGACCAAAACGGACGCCTGACAGTCCACTTCACCTCGACTGTGGCCGGCGTCCAGACTGTCAACGCCAAAATCGGCTCGGCCTCGATCCCGCCGGCCGACCGCCAAATCAGTTTCGCGGCCGGCCAGGTCAGCTTCGATCCGGCGCGCACGCTACTGCGCGGCCCAAGCGGGACGGCCCTGGCCGACGGCGCCGACGCCGAAATAGTCACCGCCGTGGTCGAAGACGCCCATGGCAATCCGGCGCCGGGGGCGTTAGTCCGGTTCGCCATCCCGGCCGGCCTCAACGCCGCGCCGGGCGCCAGCCTAGAAGTCAAAGTCGACGCCAACGGCCGGGCCGAACTGCGCTTGGTCTCGCGTCGCGCCGGGCGCTACCAGGTCACGGCCGAAGTCAAGGACGTCGGCGCCGCCGACTATCGGCCGATCGCCGGCGGCTCGCCGGCGGCCGTCGAATTCGTCGCCGGCCCGGCCGCCC
>JAITKC010000278.1 GCA_031278665.1 Bifidobacteriaceae bacterium
CTATCAAGTGGTCGATCCGTTCGTGTTGCCCGAGGCCTGGCAAGACCCGCGCCCCCGAGTGCTGATGCTCGAGGGCATGGCCTATGTCACCGACCCGGCCGCCAAGGCGATCCACATAGTCGATCCGGCGACCGGCGAAATCTGGCGGTCGGGCAGCCTCGGCGTGGTCCCCAATGAGATCGTCGGGGTCACCGGCGAAGGCGCCGGCGAGCACGACCACGAACACGACGAAGACGAATAGCCGTCCGAGAACCGCGGGGCCCTGCCCCGCCATGGGACGGCCAGCCGGCCGGTTTCTCCATTCGCCGGCCGGCGGCCCGTCCCCAAGGCGCCCACCAGGCGCACGATGCCGCCGGGTCGCCCCGGCCCGGCCGCCCGCGGCGCCGCGACGGGGCCAGGCAGGACCGGACATAACGTCACAGGTAACGCCTTGACCCGCGCTTGACCGGCGCAGACGGGTCGGTTGGGCCGAGTTAGGCCGGCGCGGCGGCCGGGCCGTCGGCGGCTGCGGGCGGACGGTGGTCGGCATCGGCGTCGGCGTCGAGGGCGGCCTGAAGTTCGGCCCGGCGGGCGGCCATGCGGGCGTCGCGCTTGGCCTCGCGACGGTCGTGGGCGCGGGCCTCGAATCGGTATAGGACCGGCACCACGATCAAGGTCAGCAGCGTCGATGAGACCAGGCCGCCGATCACCACCAGGGCCAGCGGCTTGGACAGGAACCCGCCCTCGCCGGTGATCCCCAGGGCCATCGGCGTCAGCGCGCAGATAGTCGCCAGCGCCGTCATGACGATCGGGCGCAGCCGCTTGCGGGCGCCTTCGACGATCGCCTCGTCCAGGGCGCGTCCGCGCCGGCGGTACTGGTTGATCAGGTCGATCAACACGATCGCGTTCGACACCACGATCCCGACCAGCATCAACAAGCCGATCAGCGAGGCGACGCCGAGCGGCGTGCCAGTTGTCAGCAAGGCGGCCAACGCCCCGGTGGCGGCGAAGGGGATCGAGATCAGCAAAATGAACGGCTGAAGCAGCGAGCCGAAGGTCGCCACCATGACGATGAAGACGATCGCGATGGCCAGCACCAGCGCCAGCCCGAGGTCCCCGAAGGCCTGGCTCTGCTGGGCGGCGACGCCGCCGACCTCGACTGTGACGCCGGCGGGCAGGTCGAGTTCGGACACCGCCTCAGTCAGCCGGCTCGACAATCCGCCCAAATCCTGGCTCTCGGGGGTGACCGAGATAGTCGCGCTGCGATAGCCGTCCACCCTGGTCAGGGCGGCCGGGACGGTCACCTCCTGAACGCTGGCGAGTTGCTCCAAAGTGAGCACTCCGGCCGGCGAGGCGCCCAGGGGAAGCGCCCGCAGCTCGGCCAAGGTGGTCGCGCCGGGGCCCAGCGACAGTTTGACGTCGATCTGGTCCGAGCCGGCGTCGATCGATCCGATGGTGCTGGGCGTCATCAGCCCGGCCACCATTGCCTCGACCGCCGTCTCGGTCATGCCCAGTGCCGCCGCCGCCACCCGGTCGACGGTGATCTGAACCGCCGGCGTGGCCTCGGCCAGATTATTCGAGACCTCGACCGCGCCGGACACCTGGCGGACGCGCTCGTCGACTATTCGGGCCGCCTCGTCGATCGCCTCGGTGTCGGTCCCCTGGACCATCAAATCGACGGTGGTCGAGCCCATCATCGCCGCGGCGCCGCCGACCGAGACGCCGGTCGAGGCCGGGCCGCCCAAATCGACGACCGCCCGGCGGATGGCGGATTCGGCGGCGGCCGAGTCGGCATCGGACGCCAAGGTGACCGCGAAAGTGGCCTGCGGCGAGGTCGAGACCAACCCCATCATGCCGCCGCCGCCAACTGTGGTCTGGACCTGCTCGACTTCCTCCAAGGCGAGCAGGGCCTCCTCGATCCGCCGGGCGTCGGCGTCCTGGATGTCCAAGGCGGTCGCGGGTTCGAAGGATTCGGTCACGGTGAGCGTGTCCTGGCCCATGTCGCCCAGCAGATTGGTCTCCATTTGGGGGGTCAGCGCCAATGTGGCGCCCAATAGGGCGGCCGCCGCCGTCAGCGTGATCACCGGATGGGCGAGCGCGCCGCGCAGCGTCGGCAGGTAGAGACGCTGCCACGGGCCGCGCCGCTCTTTGGCCTCGGCCTCGGCTCGCACGCGGTCGCGGTAGGACTGGTCGACCGCGACCGGCGTCTTGACGAACCAGTACGCCAGGACGGGCACAATCGTCAGCGCCACCAGCAGCGACGCCATCAGGGCGATGGCTATGGTGAGGGCGAACGGCCGGAACAACTCGCCGACCATGCCGCTGACGAAGGCCATCGGGGCGAACACCGCCACGGTGCAGACGGTTGAGGAGGCGATCGCGCCGCCGACCTCTTTGACCGCGCCGATAATCGCCTGGGCCTTCGGCTCGCCGTAGGTCAGGTGTCGCTTGATGTTTTCGATCACGACAATCGAGTCGTCGACCACCCGGCCGATCGAGATGGTCAGAGCCGACAGCGTCAGCATATTCAGCGTTTCGCCGGTGACTTGTAGGGTGATGAACGCGACCAGCAGCGACAGCGGGATGGACACGGCGCTGACCAGCGTGGCGCGGACGGACAACAGGAAAACCAGGATCACGATGACGGCGAAGAGCAGTCCCAGCAGGCCTTCTTCGGCCAGGCCGGCGACCGACTCCTCGATGAACGGGGCTTGGTCGAAGGCCACGTCGGCTTTCAGCCCGGCCGCCTCGAGCGCCGCCGCGAGGTCGTCCAACTCGTCGGTGACGGCGTGCGAGATTTCGACTGTGTTGGCGTCGGGGGTCTTGGTGACGGAGATCGCGATGGCGTCGCGTCCGTCCATTCGGGCGTACGATGACGCCGCCGCCGGTTCCTCGGTGACGCTCGCCACGTCCGCCAGCGTCACAGGCGCCGCCGGCGCGGCGGGCCCGGCCGCCGCCGGGTCCGGGGCGGTTCCGGCGCCCGCGCCGGTCTGATCCGGGTTCGCGGCCTGCCCGGTTGGGTCGCCCGAGGACGCCGCGCCGGAACCGGGCCCGGCGGGCGAAGCCGAGCCGGCGGCATCGGCGGCGGTCACCAACGGCAGGGCGGCCAACTCTTCGACCGACTTGATCGGGGAGCCGAGTTGGGCCGTCAGCGTGCGGCCCGCGTCCTCGACCGAGCCGGCCGGGAAGGCCAGGCCGTTGGCGCCAAGCACGTCGGCCACGGCCGAGGCGGTCACCCCGGCGGCGGCCATCGCCTGGGCGTCGAGGGCGATCGTGATCTGCTGGGGTTCGGCGCCCGAGACGTCGACCGAGCGGACCCCGGGCAGCTGGGTCAGTTTGGGGACCAGGATTTGATCGACCGTCGCCGCCAGTTCGGCGCGGCCGGCGCCGTCCTCGGCGGCGGCGGAGACGGCTAGTTGGATGACCGGGAAGTCGTCCAGCGAGCCGGTCATGACCTGAGTTTCGGCGTCTTCCGGCAAGGACTGGGCGAGCCGGGTGACGGCGGTCGAGAGCTTTTGGTTGGCGGCGTCCATGTCAGTGCCGTAGCGGAATGAGACCATCGAGAAGGCGACCGAGTTCATCGACGTCGTGGTCAGCGACTCGATGCCGGAGACCGAGCGGATCGCGCCCTCGATCGGCGTGGCCACCTGCTCTTCGATAATCGCCGCGCTGACGCCCGGATAGGTGGCGACCACCGCCGCCATCGGAATCTCGAGCGACGGTATCAGCTCCTGTTTGAGCGAGCCGAGGCTGAAAACGCCGCCGATCGCGATGGCGATGGTGGCGAGCGCCACAACGGCTCGGTTGCGCAGGGACAGTCTGGCGAGTCGGAACACCGGGGGAACCCTTCTGTTAAGATGGCGGACAACGCGAATTTAGTTAGCCTCGGCCAAATCATAGCAGTACGTGTCAGGCTAACTATCCTAAAGTGTGTGGAGCGCGTGACAGTCCAGCGGAGGTGATGTCGTGAGCGAAGACGCCATACGAGCGCAACGGGCGAGCGAGTTGCGCGAGATCCACGCCGAACTCCAGCGGGTCGGGCTGCGCTCGAAAATCGCCGCGCAATCCGACTTCGGTTTGACCCCGCAGCAGATCAGGGTGGTCGGTTTGCTGGCCCTGAACGGGCCAATGCGGTCCAGCGACCTGGCGGTCTCGCTGGGCGTGGCGCGGGCCACCGTCACCGGTTTGCTCGACCGCCTGGAACAGGCCGGATTGATCGCGCGGACGGCCGATCCCGACGACGGGCGCAGCCGCCTGGCCGAGGCCACGGCCCGCGGGCGCAAGGCGCTCAGCCAATTGCTCAGCACGATGGCGCCGGAGCCGGACACGATTGTCCGGCTGTTGACCCTGGAGGAACTCGACTGCCTGGTGACCGGTTTCAAGGCGATGTTGCGCGCGATCAGCGCGCTCGAGGCCGAGCGGGCCGCCGACTGACACCGGCCGGGTCAAACGACTTCGCCCCGGCGCCGCCCGTCCGTGATCGACGCCGCCCGCCCGGCGCCGCCCGTCCGTGATCGGCGCCGCGAACGGCGGGACCCGGCCTCCGGGGTGGCGGCGGCGGTTAGGGAGTTTTGGGCGCCCGGCCGCGGCGCGGCATCGGACCGGGCTGGGACGGCGACCGGCCGGCGGACTCCAAGGCGCGCCGGAGCAGGAACTCTATTTGGGCGTTGACGGAGCGCAAGTCGTCGGCGGCCCAGCCGGCCACGGCATCGTAAACCGGGGCGTTCAGACGCAGCAGGACGGCCTTGCGCTCCGGCCGGCCGGCCGGCGCGGGCTGGCCCGGTCCGGGCGCGGCGTCGACCGCGCCGTCGTCGGCCATCAGGTGTATAGGCTCCCGGTGTTGACGACGGGGCTGACCTGCTGGTCGCTGGTCAGAACCACCAGCAGATTGGAGACCATGGCGGCGCGGCGCTCGTCGTCGAGTTGGACGGTGCCGTCCTCCTCGAGGTGGCGCAGCGCCTGGTTGACCACTGTGACGGCGCCTTCGACAATTTTCTCGCGGGCGGCGATGATCGCGCCGGCCTGTTGGCGGCGGAGCATCGCCTCGGCGATCTCGGGCGCGTAGGACAGTTTCGAGATGCGCACTTCGACTATGGCGATGCCGGCCACCGCGACCCGGGCGGCGACCTCGCGGGCCAGTTCGGCCGACACCCGGTCGGCCGAGCCCCGCAATGTGATGGTGGAGTCCGGGCCGTCATAGGGATGATCCATGACCACATGTCTGAGGGCGGCCTCCGACTGGACGTGGACGAACTTCTTATAATCCTCGACCGCGAAACTGGCCTGGGCCGTCTCCGCGACCTCCCAGACCACGATGGCGGCGACATGGACGGGGGTGCCGTCGGCGTCGTTGACCTTCAACTCGTTGGTCTCGAAGTTGCGCACGCGGACCGACACGCGGGTGTGCGTTGCGAACGGCACGACCAGCCAGAAACCCGGCTGGCGGACGGTGCCGACGTAGGAGCCGAAGAAGAGCAGCACTTTGGTGGTCCCCGGCACCACGATCGTCAGCGAGCACATCGGGATCGTCGAAACCAGAATGGCCAGGGCGCCGCCGGCGATGGCCAACTCGGAGCGGTCCACGCCCAGGGCGATCAGCGCGATTCCGCCGCCCAACAGGACCAAGATGGTGACCAGCCCGATCCATCCCGGCGCGGTTCGGGCCGGCCGCTCGGCGACCGCCGGCGGGGCTTCGGCCGGCGGTTTCGCTCCGGTCGGGCTTCGGCTTTCGGTGGACGATGCCGTCGGGGTCGTTGACATCACAGCCTGCCTTTCGTATAGCAAAGTGATATCACTTTACACCTCGGGCGCTGGTCGCCGTCAAGCCCCGGGCGCCGCGGCGCGGGAGGGGGAAGCGCCACCCAGGGGGCGCCAGCCTGGCGGAAGGCGGCGGCGCCAAGCCCTGGGTGGCGGGCATGGGCGGGGGGAGCGGCGCTGGCCAGCCCCCGACTCTGGCCAGCGCCCTGCCTAGGTCCGGCTGCGCGGGCTGACGCGCGGGGGCGGGGCGCGGGTCAGCCGTTTGGCTTGCGGCGCCGCCGGCTGAACGTTTGACTCGGCGGAACGGGAGTTCGCAAGGCCGGCGAACGGGCTTCGGGGCGCCGCGGGGCGGTTGGCGGGAAGCACGTCGCCGCTGGTCATGCGGCTCGACCTCGGTTCGGCGGGAGTCGTCGTGTTCCCCTCCAGCCTACAACGCAGTTGGGACGGAATACCCTTGACAACGGGTGATGTTGCTCACATGTGCGGCGTCGGATAGCTGCGGAATCGACCCGCCGCAGTCTCCCGACCAGGCCTGGCCCACCCGACCCGCGGCCGCCGCCGATCGCCGCCCCGACCCGGAGCCCCGTTCCGTGTTGGCGCCCGCGCGGGCGTCGAGCGTTGGTGCTGGTCAGCGGGTCGGGCCGGCCGGGGCAGCGTTTGGGGCCCGGGGAGGGCGTGGTCAAAACTCGCCCGCCGATGGCGTTTTCGCGTCCGTGGGCGAGTTTTGACCACCCGCCCGTCGGCCGCGGCGGGCGCGTCCGCCGGGGCGTTCCGCGTCGCCCCTCGGTACGCCCACTTACCTGGTACGCCCTGGTCCAATTGCGTGGCGGTCGTCCATTCCCGCCGCCGGGCACCGTCCGCTGTCGTCGCCTCGGGGCTAAACTGGGCCGATGGCCAGCGAGAACGCGCCGGGTCGCCGCCCTTCGATGTTCGACGTCGCAAGACTCGCGGGCGTGTCGCATCAGACCGTCTCGCGGGTGCTCAACGACAGTCCGGCCGTCGCCGAGGCGACCCGGCGGCGCGTCGCGGACGCGATCGCCGCCGTCGGCTACCGACGCAACCAAGCGGCCCGCCAACTGGCCACCGCCCGCAGCCGGATCATCGGCCTGATCACGCCGCGAACTAGCCTGTATGGGCCGTCGCGCTCGACTCTGGCGATCGAGGCGGCGGCGCGCGAGCGCGGCTACTGGGTTTCGCTGGTGTCGCTGCCGCAGGCCACCGCCCAGGCGATGGCCGACGCGCTGGGCCATTTCCTCGAGCTCGCGGTCGACGCCGTGGCCGTCATAGCGCCCAACCCGGCGGTCCTGCACGCCCTGGCGGCGGCCCCGGACCTTCCGCCGGCGGTGGCGGTGACCAGCGGCCCGGCTCTGCCGGGCGTCACGGTGGCGGACGCCGACCAGGCCTTGGGCGCCAGATTGGCGACCGAGCGCTTGATCGGGCTGGGCCGGCGGCGAATCGCCCACATCGCCGGGCCGGCCGACTTCTACCACGCGCGGGTGCGGGCCGAGGTTTGGGCGCGGACTTTGGCCGAACACGGCCTGGCGGCGGATCGCCAAGCCGACGGCGACTGGTCGGGGCCGTCCGGCCGGGCCGCCGCCGCCCAACTGCTGGCGGCCGGCTCCCCGGCGCCGGACGCCATCTTCGCCGGCAACGACCTGATGGCGATGGGCGCGATCGCCGCCGTCAAACGGGCCGGCCTGAAAGTGCCCGATGACGTCGCCGTGGTCGGATTCGACGACGTGCCCGGCGCGGATGTCGCCGACCCGCCGCTGACAACCGTCGACCCAGACCACGGCTCGCTCGGCCGGGCCGTGGTCGAATTACTCGACCGCCGCCTCAACGCGGGCGACGCGGCCTGGTCGGGGACGGCGGCATCGGCGGCGCTGGCGCCCCCGCGGTTGGTTGTGCGCGAATCGGCTTGACGAAGGGCGCGCCGGCCCGCCTCACAAACCCCGCGCGAGTCGATAGTAGGCCTGGTTCCAGCGCAGGGCGTCGCGGAAGCCGGAATAGGTGGTATCGGGTCCGATCAGAGCCAGTTCGACGCCGGCCATCTCGGCGAACTCGGTCCACTCGGCGGCGCCGACGGCGGTCGAGATGGCGGTGTGGTGGGGGCCGCCGGCGGTGATCCAGCATTCGGCGCTGGTCGAAAGGTCCGGGTCCGGCTCCCAGACGGCCCGCGCCACCGGCAGTTTTGGCAGCGGCTGAGGCGGGGCGATGACCGTCGCGGTGTTGGCGACCAGGCGGAACCGGTCGCCCATGTCGGCCAGCCCGGCCAGCACGGCCGGACCGGGGTCGGCGTCGAAGACCAGGCGGACCGGGTCGTCGCGCCCGCCGATGCCGAGCGGGTGGATTTCCGCCCGCGGCCGCCCGGCCGTCAGGCTGGGGCAGACCTCGAGCATGTGCGCCCCCAAAATGCACTCGGCGCCGGGAACCAGGTTGTAGGTGTAGTCCTCCATCAGGCTGGCGCCGCCGGGCAG
>JAITKC010000322.1 GCA_031278665.1 Bifidobacteriaceae bacterium
GCGAGGCGGCGGCATCGGGCGAGGCGGCGGCATCGGCGGGCGCGGCGGGCGTCGGTTCGAGCACTAGCTCGACTTCCTCCACTAGGACCGCCACGGCTGAGGGGGGCGCGGCCTCCTGGGCGCGGACGGCGCGCCAGCGCAGCGCCAGGGTGGCGAAGAAACCCAGGGCCAAGGCCACCAGCACGCCCAGATTGGCGCCCGCCCAGGCGCCGCCTTTGCCGCCCAACGGCCCCAGCAGGTAGCCCTGCCAAGTCAGCCAGCCGGCGTAGCCGTTGGTGACGAGCCCCCAGCCGATCACCGATCCGGCGGCCATCAGGATCATCGGCGTCAGCGGGGCAGAGCCGTAGCGCCCGCGCCGGTCGAACAGGTCGACCTCGTCGTAGTCCTTCTTGCGCATCAGCACATCGGCCAGCATTATGCCGGCCCACACAGCGATGGGCACGCCCAGGGTGATCAGGAAGCCCTGGAAGACGTAGAAGAAACTGGACGAGCCGAAGACGATGTAAACGGTGCCGAGGATCATGATCACGCCGTCGATCCCGGCCGCGACCGGCCGGGGAATTGGCAAACCGGCCGAGATCAGCGCCAGACCGGACGAGTAAATGTCCAGAACGGCGCCGCCGACCAGGCCGAGGATCGCAACCAGGCCGAACGGGATCAGATACCAGACCGGCAGCAATGTGGTCAGCGCTCCGACCGGATCGTCGCCGATCGCGGCCGAGAGCTGCGGATCGGAGGCGGCCAGTAACAGACCGGCGACGATCAGGATCAGCGGCGCGACACTGGCGCCGAAGGTGGTCCACCAAATCACGCCGCCGCCCGAGGAATTGCGCGGCAGGTAGCGCGAGTAGTCGGCGGCCATGTTCACCCAGCCGAGTCCGAATCCGGTCATCATGAACACCAGCGCGCCGATGAACTGCTGGGACGAGCCGTGCGGCACGGCGGCGACCGCCGCCAAGTCGATGTGGCCGAGGGTCAAAGCGATATAGCCGATCGTCAGCACGCCGGTCACCCAGGTGATCACAGTTTGCATTTTCATGATCAGGTCGAAGCCGATCACGCCGCCGCCCACGATCAGCGCCGCCACCACGATCAGCGCCGCCACTTTGATCCCGGTGCCTTCGCCCCAACCCAGTTCCCGGAACACGGTGGCGGTCGCCATCACCGCCAGCGCGGTCAAGATGGTCTCCCAGCCAACCGTCAGTATCCACGACAAGATCGACGCGACGCGGTTGCCCCGCACCCCGAGCGCCGCCCGGGAGAGCACCATAGTCGGCGCCGAGCCGCGTTTGCCGGCCACGGCCACCACGCCGCAGAGGAAGAAGGAGAAGACTATGCCGACGATGCCGACCACGGTCGCCTGGGCGAACGAAATCCCGAAGCCCAGCACCCAAGCGCCATAGCTCAGCCCCAGCACCGAAATATTGGCCGCGAACCAAGGCCAGAACAGGCTCGACGGCTTTCCTTTGCGGTCGGCGTCGGCGATTATGTCGACGCCTTGCATTTCGACCTGGATGGTAGCTGACTGCACGGCAACTTGGACGCCGGACGTGTCGGTCATAGAACGCTCCTTCGAAAAGCCGTTCCACTGACGGGGCACGGCCGGACAGTTCCCGGTCAGGCTATCATCCGCGCCCGGCCCGGACCAGCCGCCGCCGACGGCATTCTCAATTGCGTTGCTCGCGCCATAAAGATGACGCAGGTCGCCAACCCCGACGGGACCATGTTCGGCGGCGCACCGATGCCGCGTCAGGGCAGTTTGAGGACCAGGTGGCGGTCGCCGAACGAGGCGTCCACCCGGCCGACCGGAGGCCAGTACTTCGAACCCATCCGAGCCGCGAATCGGGCCGAGACCGAACCGTCCCCAAGTTCGGCGCCGTCTCCGGCCGCGCCGACGGCAGTTCCGACCGGGTCGGCGCCGAGCGCCCTCGGATAGGGCGCCGCCCAGGTGTCGGCCAGCAGGGCGGCGGCGGTGTGCGGGGCGCGCCGGAGCGGGGATTCGGCCAGCGGCCATTCGCCGGCGGCGACCCGCTCAGCCTCGGCCGCGATCGCCTCCATGGCGGCGCAAAAGCGGTCCAGTTCCTCTAAAGACTCCGACTCGGTCGGCTCGACCATCAAAGTCCCTGGCACCGGAAAGGACATCGTCGGGGCGTGGAAGCCGAAGTCGATCAGCCGCTTGGCGACATCGTCCACGCTCACACCGGTGCGGCGGGTGAACTCGCGCAGGTCGAGCAGGCACTCGTGGGCGACCCAGCCGCCGGGGCCCCGATAGAGCACCGGGAAGACCTCGCCCAGGCGGCGGGCGACGTAATTGGCGGCCGCCACCGCCCCCTCGGTGGCCGCCATCAGCCCGGCCGCCCCCATCAGCTGGATATAGGCCCAGGAGATCGACAAGACCAGGGCCGACCCGTAAGGCGCCGCCGAGACGGCGCCGGTCTTGGACCCCAGGCCGCCGAACAGATGCCCGGGCAAATAGGGCGCCAGATGCCGCCGGCAGGCCACCGGCCCCACGCCGGGGCCGCCGCCGCCATGCGGAATGGCGAAAGTCTTGTGCAAGTTCAGATGCGACACGTCGCCGCCGAACCATCCCGCCTTGGCCCAGCCGACCAAGGCGTTGAAGTTGGCGCCGTCGATGTAGACCTGCGCGCCGGCCGCGTGGGCGGCCGCGCAAACCGCCCGCAGGCCGGCTTCGTAGACGCCGTGGGTCGACGGATAAGTCAGCATCAAGGCGCCGACCTGGCCGGCGTGTTGGTCCAGTTTGGCGCGCAGGTCAGCCAGGGAGACGTTGCCGCCGGGGTCCACCGCGACCGCCACCACCCGGTAGCCGGCCAGCGCCGCCGAGGCGGCGTTGGTGCCGTGGGCGCTGGTCGGGATCAAGCAGACGGTCCGGCCGGGCTCGCCCCGGTCCAGGTGGTGGCGGCGGATCGCCAACAGTCCGGCCAACTCTCCCTGCGAGCCCGCGTTCGGCTGCAAAGACAAGGCGTCGTAGCCGGTCAGCTCCAACAGCGCGGCGCTCAAATCAGACATCAACTTGAGCGACCCGGCGGCGTCCGCCGGCGGCTGGAAGGGGTGCAGGTCGGCGAAGCCGGGCCAGGTCAGGCCAACCATTTCGGTCGCGGCGGTCAGTTTCATAGTGCAAGACCCAAGCGGGATCATGCCCCGGTCGAGCGCGTAGTCCTTGTCCGCCAACGATTTCAGATAGCGCGTCATGGCCAATTCGGTGCGGTGGCGGTGGAAGACCGCCTGGGCCATGAACTCGCCGGCGCGGGCGAGCCCGTCAAAGTCCGGCTCCAGGCGGGCCCTTGACTCCAGCGCCGCCGCCAGCGACTCGGCCGCGGACGGGGGCGCCGCGACGGCATCGGGCCCCCGGAAGGCGGCCACCACGTCGGCCAGGTCCTGGGCGGTGATCGACTCGTCGGCCGATAGGTAAACCGTGTCCGCGTCGTGCGGCCAAAGTTTCAGGCCGACCGCGTCGGCCGCCGCGACCACCGCCGCCGCCCGGCCCGGAACCCGGACGGCCAGGGTGTCGAACAGCCGGCCGTCGCGCCCCCGAACCCCGCCCATGCCCGGGAGGGCCGCGCGGCGGGCTTCGGCCGCCGCGGTGAC
>JAITKC010000088.1 GCA_031278665.1 Bifidobacteriaceae bacterium
CGGTCTTGGGTCTGGCCTGCGGCGGACTGCTGATCGGCACGCTGGCGCTGGCCGATCGGGTCGGGGCGGTTTTCGTCGCCGACCCGGCGACGCAGTTGCGCCGGGTCGACGGCGGGCCGATCCCGGCCGACTTCCACCAGGACCCGATCTGGGCCCAAATCGCCCAGACCGTCTTCGCCGGCGCGCGGCCGGTCTATGTGGTGGTGATCGCGCTGGTCGGCCTGTTGCTGATCCTGGCCGCGTCGAGCGCCTTCCGCTGGGTGCCGGCCCTGATGTCGATGCTGGCCCAGGACGAATTCCTGCCCAAACAGTTCTACCGGCGCTCCGACCGGCGGGTGGCGGCCCACGGCACCGTCGCCCTGGGGATCGGTTCGGCGGCGCTGATTTGGCTGATGGGGGCTTCGGTCACACGGCTGATCCAGCTTTACATAGTCGGGGTGTTCTTGTCGTTCACAATCTCCCAACTGGGTATGGCGCGGCACTGGCGGGACCGTCTGCCGCTGGCCAAGACCGCCGCCGAACGCCGGCGGATGGCTGGCGCGCAAGCGGTCAACGCGGCCGGGTTGTCGTTGACCGCGGTCGCCCTGGCGATCGTGGTGATCACCAAGTTCACCCACGGGGCCTGGATTTCGCTTGGGTTGGTGGGATTGGCGTTTTGGGCGATGGTGTCGATCAGGCGCCATTACCGCCGCGTCGACGCCGAGCTCAAACTACCCCGAGCCGATCGCGCCGAACTCGGCCTGCCCAGCCGGGTCCATGGGATTGTGCTGGTCAGCGCCATGAATCGGGCGACGGCCAGGGCCATCGCCTATGCCCGGGCGACGCGCCCGTCGAGTCTCGAGGCGCTGACCGTGGCGGTCGATCCGGCCCGGGTCTGGCAGCTTCGGCGGGCTTGGGACCGCGCCGACGTGCCGGTCACCCTGCGCATCCTCGACTCGCCCAGCCGCGAGATCACCCGGCCGTTGATCGAGCACATCACCGCCCTGCGCCGGCGCGCCCCGCGCGACATGGTGGTCCTCTACATACCCGAAAAAGTGGTTCGCCACTGGTGGGAGCGCTGGCTTCACAATCGTTCGGCGGCCCGCCTGAGGGCGCGGCTGAGGTCTGTCCGGGGCGTGGTGGTGGCCAGCGTGCCATGGCAGCTAGACCAATCCGGCGACCGGCGGGGGCCAGAGTGATCGAGTTGACGGCCGGGCCGTGGGGCAACGGCGGGATTTGCGCTTGCCGCCAGGTCGACGGACCGGTGGTGCTGGTCTCAGGGGCCGTGCCGGGCGAGCGGGTGGCGGCCGAGGTCACCGGCCGTGCCCGGTCCTATTGGCGGGCGCGGGTGGTCGAGGTCTTGGAGCCTTCGCCAGACCGCGTCGAGCCGGTTTGGCCGGAGGGTTTGGCGGTCGGCGCGGCCGATTGGCTGCACTTGGCGCCGCAAGCCGCCCGGGTGGCCAAAGCCGATATCGTGGCCGGTCTGCTGGGGCGCGCCCTCGGCCGCCCGGTCGGTCTCGCGGTTGAGCCGGTCGGCGGCGGACTGGTCTTGGGCTGGCGCGCCAAAATCGAGTTGGCGGTCGATGACCAAGGCCGGGCCGGCATGTTCGAGGCCGGCTCGCGCCGCCACCGCCCGCTGGAGTCTATGCCGTTGGCCGTGCCCGCCATCGGGCGCTTGGGTTTGTTCGACCGCCGGTGGCCGCCCGGCTCGCGTTTGACGGCCGTAGCGCCTTCGCTTGGGGAGGCCTTTTGTCTGCCCGATGCCGCCGTGTCGGCCCGCCGCCGGCGCGAGGTCGTGGCGGCGGGCGGCCGCGAGCACTTTTACGAGTTGGCGGCGGACGGTTTCTGGCAGGCCCATTGGGCGGCCCCGCGAACTTTGGTCGAAGCCGTCCTGGCGGCCCTCGAGCCGGCGGCGGGCCAGGTGATCTGGGACCTTTACGCCGGGGCGGGGCTGTTCACCTTGCCGCTGGCGGCGGCCGGGGCCAGGGTCAGCGCGGTCGAGGGTTCGCGGCGCGCCGTCGCCGACTTGCGGGCCAACGTCGGCCGGGCCGGACTCGAACTGGACCGGGCCCAGGCGGCCGGCGTCGGCGCGGCCTTGCGCGCGGCCAAGGGCTCGGCCATGGGCTCGGCCAAGGGCACGGCCAAGGGCTGGGACAAACCGGACGCCGTCCTGCTCGACCCGCCCAGGGCCGGGGCCGGGCGCGCCGTCATGGCGGCCGTCGTCGCCGCCGCGCCAGCCCGCGTGGCCTATTTGGCCTGCGAGCCGGCCGCCCTGGCGCGCGACCTGGCGGCGCTGACGGCGGGTGGTTACGGCCTGGTCCAGCTGCGGGCCTTCGACCTGTTTCCGGGCACCCATCACGTCGAAGTGCTGGCCGTCGCCGAACGCGCCCGGGACGGCCTATACGATTGGCGATCGTGATTGCCGCGACCGGGATTGAGTTGCGCGCCGGCGCGGAGTTGCTGTTGGCCGAGGCCACTTTCCAGGTCGCCAAAGGCGACCGGATCGGGCTGGTCGGTCGCAACGGAGCGGGCAAGACGACACTGCTGCGGGCGCTGGCGGGCGAGCGGCCGCCGGCCGCCGGAACTGTCGTCGCCATCGGCTCGGTCGGCTATCTGCCGCAAGACCCGTCCGAGGGCGACCTCGGCGTCAGCGGTCTGGACCGGATCCTGTCGTCCCGCCGGCTGGACCGCATTTTGGCCCGCCTGGGCCAGGCCGAGGACATGATGACCAGCCAGGA
>JAITKC010000016.1 GCA_031278665.1 Bifidobacteriaceae bacterium
TTCGTCATAGGCGGCCACGACCGCCAACGGGACCGCCATCAGCCGACCGAAGACATCAAGACCGATCCCGACGCCCCCACGCGACGCTTCCCGGACTACGGCGCCGAGTTCCTCGACCAGTTCAACTCCACCAACCAACAGCCATTCCCCGCGCGCGACGCCGCCGCCGCGTCAGGCGCCCTGGCGGCCCAGGCGGGCCGCGATTATCAGGCTGGACGGCACCAGCCGTCCGCGGCGGGGCGACCAGGCGCCCCACTCGCCGTCGCGGGCGCCTCCGGCCGCCGGCCAGTCCGGCTCGATCAGACGGTCGATCGCGAATCCGGCCCCGGTCAGCGCGCTGACGTGGTCGCCCAGCGTGGCGTGGTACTGCGTGTAACGCAACCGGCCGTCATCGGAGCGCTCGAAGTAGGGCTCGCGGTCGAAATAGGACCGTTCGACGGCCAGGCGCTCCGGATCGGGCGAATCCGGGAAAACCCAGGCGAACGGGTGGTCGGTCGAAAAGACCCAGCGGCCGCCGGGCCGCAGCACCCGCGCCACCTCGCGGTGGACGGCCGCGAGCGAAGGGACGAAGGGCAAGGCGCCCATGGCCGCGAAGGCCAAGTCGAAACTGTCGTCGGAGAAAGGCAGGGCGGCGGCATCGGACTGGACCAAAGCGAAGTCGGCGGCGCCGAGACGCGCCGCCACGCGCAACATCCCGGCCGACAGGTCGACGCCGACAACCGAAGCGCCCTGCCGGGCGGCCCAGCGGGCCCCCTGGGCGCCGCCGCAGCCGATTTCGATGACGCGGCGGCCGGCCAGGGTGCCCAACAATCCCGACTCGGCCTCGTCCAGCCCCTCCGGACACCAGATCAGCCGGTCGTCGCCCAAGAAGGCGCCGTGCTGGCGGTAATAGTCCTCGGCCTCGGTCTCCCAATAGGCCACCGCCGGATCGGGGCGCTCCCACTCCGGCACCGGGCCAAAGCCGCTAATCACCGGTTCAGTATCGCATCCGAACCGAGGATGGCCGCCCCCCGCGGTCGGCGCCGGCGGCTGCCCGACGGTAGGATTCTCGGGGACGAACAGCCCGGCCTCGGTCGGCGGCCGGCGGCGGCCGGCGGCGGTCGGCGGCGGCGGGCGGAAAGTTGCCAGACGGCTGGCGAACGACTGACAAGTGACTGGCTGAGGGAGAGGAACGGTCATGCGAATCGGAGTCTTGACTGGTGGGGGAGACGTTCCGGGCCTGAACGCCGCGATCCGGGCGGTCGTCAAGCGGGCCGAAATGGAATACGGCCACTCGGTGGTCGGCTTCCGGAACGGCTGGCGCGGCGTGGTCGAGGGCGACCTGACCGCGCTGACCCGCGAGGACGTGCGCGGAATCCTGCCTCGCGGCGGCACCATGCTGGGCACGGCCCGGTACCATCCGCACAAGAACGAGGGCGGGATCGACGGCGTGCTGTCGACTTTGGAGGCGGAGCGGGTCGAGGCGCTGGTCTGCATCGGCGGCGACGGCACCCTCAAAGCCGCCCACAAAGTCGCCAAGGCCGGGGTCAAAGTGGTCGGCATACCGAAAACCATCGACAACGACGTCGAGGGCACCGACCTGTCGATCGGCTTCCACACCGCCGTCAACATAGCGACCGAGGCGATTGACCGGCTGCACACCACCGCCGAGTCGCACAACCGCGTGTTGGTGGTCGAGGTGATGGGCCACACAGTCGGCTGGATCGCCGTCAACGCCGGCATAGCCGGCGGCGCCGACCTCATCATCACCCCCGAAGAGCCGTTCGACATCGAGGAAATCGCGCGTTTCCTGCGGCGCCGGCACCGCTCGCACGCCAACTTCTCGATCGTCGTGGTGGCCGAGGGGGCCGAACCGGCCGAAGGAACCGACCTGCAATTCTCCACTCAGATCGACGACAAAGGGCGGATTATCGCCGGTTCTATCGGCGAGCGGCTGATGATGGAGTTGAAGGAGCGAACCGGCTTCGACACCCGGTTGACGGTGCTCGGCCACGTCCAGCGCGGCGGCACACCGACGCCGACCGACCGCATCCTTGGCTCGCGCTTCGGAATCGCGGCCGTCGACGCCTTGTCGGGCGGCGCGTTCGGCGTGATGACGGCGGTGCGCGGCGAGGCCATTGTCTTGGTCCCGCTCGAGGAGATCGCCGGCAAGGTCAAACAAGTCCCCGACGACTTGGTCGAAGTCGCCCGCGCCCTTTGGTGAGGCCGCTTGGGCCTCGCCTGGGCAGCCGACAAGTCCCGATGCCGTCGGGGCCGCCCGGGCGCGCAGCTTCAAGGCGCCGCCAGCGCCGGGCCGTCAGGGCGTCGCGGCGGGCGGCTCGAACCGGTGGTCTTCGGAGCCGTCTGGGCGGATCATCCAGATCGCGGCGTCCTCCTCGTCGCCGTTGCGATAAAAGATCCAACCCCCGGCCACGCAGTGGGCGAGCGTCTCGTTAGCGGTCAGGACTGTTTCCGCCCCGCCGTCCAGGCTCATCTGGACTAGTTCGCTCCGCCCGTTCGAGTAGATCAGGCCCTCGGCCGAGGCGACCGCCATCGCGGCGGCGCCGTCCGCCAGGCGCCTGGCCCCGGAGCCGTCGAGTTCGGCCACCGTCAGGCCGGAGGGACTGGAGAAATCCGAGAAATAGAGCCGGCCGCCATAAGGGCTCGGCCAAGCCGACGGGCTGGCCCGGATCAGCGTGGTCTGGCCGGTCGCCAGGTCGGTGGCGTAAAGGAAGTCGTCGGCTCTGTCCGCGAAGAACAGCCGGCCGCCGTAAACCACGCCGTAGAGGACCGATCCGGCGTGGATCAGTTCGGCGGCGCCGCCGTCCGGCGCCATGGCGTAAAGCGACAGGTCGTCGCTGGCTAGCTCGAAATAGAGGCGGCCGCCTTCGACGAACAGGCTGCCGACCGGCTCGTCGGTCAGCGTCCTGGACCGGCCGGTGGCCAGGTCGTGGCGAACGATCCCGTCGTCGTAGGACGAATAGTAGAGCGCCCCTTCCCAGTAGTTCAGGCTGTGCGGGTCGCCCGCCCGGAACAACTCGCGCCGAACCGTCCCGTCGAAGCCGAGTTCGTACACCCCGCCCTTGCTGGCCAGGTAGATCGCCTGGTCGCCCGCGACGGCGAAGCCGCCGTTGCCGATGTTGCCCGCCAAGTTGCCGCCTTCGGCCGGGTCCGGGTCCGGGTCCGGTTGGTTTTGGCCGGCCGGCCCGGTGGCCGCCGCCGTTTGGCCGCCGGTCGCGGTTGGCGCCTGCCCGGCCGTGGCGTCGCCGGAATCCGGCCCGCCGGGGGCGACCAGGTGCCCGATGACGAGGCCGGCCAGTCCGAGGGCCAACGCCCCGGCCGCGAACCAGCCCGCCAGGCGCGCCGGCCCGCGCCGGCCGGGCCGGCCGGGCCGGCCGGCGCGGTAACCGACCGGTTCGGCCGGGCGGGCGGAATCTTGGCGCCGCGCGCCCAAGGAGGGGTCTGGGTG
>JAITKC010000018.1 GCA_031278665.1 Bifidobacteriaceae bacterium
GGGCGGCCACCCCAGGCGGTCGCGTTCGACCTTGACGGCCTGCTGGTGGACTCAAGCCCGGCTTGGGAGGCCTCTTTCCGGGTGACTGCGGCCAGGCTCGGCTGCGACCTGGCCAACGACCAAATCGACGCGCTTATGGGCTTGGCGGTCCCGACCGCGGCGGCGCGGATCGCTCGCTGGTCTGGATCCGGCGCGCGGACTCGCCAAGCTGTCGCGATCCTTGACGGGGCTCTTGCCGCCGCCGTCGCGGCCGAGCCGCCACCGCTCCTGCCGGGCGCGTTCGACCTGGTGACGGCGTTGAGCGGACGTGTCCCACTGGCGTTGGCCTCGAACGGCCCGGCCCCGGTGGTGGCCGTGGCGTTGGCGACCGGCGACACCGGCGTGCTGCCGAACCTGCCGGTGACTGGAATCGTGGCGGTCGTCGGCCTGGTGGCGCTGCTCGGCTCGCTCCTGCTGATTCCGCGGCTGCGCAACTGGGTTTGGGGCCGGATTGGACCGACCTTGGCCCAGGTGTGGCCGCGATTGGTCTGGGTGCTCGGGCGGCCGAGCCGCATGGTTTTCGCCATGTTGGGGACGATCATCCAGTTCGGCGGCTATGTGGCGGCGTTTTGGGCGGCCCTGGTGTCGTTCGGCCTGACCGACTTGCCGCTCGGCGCGATCACCTTGGTTTTCTTGATCGGCAACGCCGCCGGTTCGGCCGCGCCCACCCCCGGCGGCCTGGGCGGGGTCGAGATCGCGCTGACCGCCGGCCTGCGCGCGCTCGGCGTGGCCACCGCCACCGCCGCCTCGGCCGCCGTGCTGTTCCGGGCCATCACCTACTGGGCGCGGGTTCCGCTGGGCTGGATCGCCTTCCGCCAACTGGTCAAACACCAAGATCTCTAATCAGGCTTCGGCGGCCAGGTGATCCACAGGGGTTGTCCACAGCCTGTGGATTGACCTGTAGACATCTTCGCCGCGAATGCCCTAAAGGGCGGCGGTCTTCAAGCCGGCAAGCCGGCGGCGCGAATGGCGCCGTCCACAAAATGGGCCTCGAAATCCACAGGCCTGGCGGCGCGATCCACATGAAATCCACAGGGTTATCCCCCGAAAACCGGCCCTGACCAGCATTGATACGTGTTGCCGAGGACTCCGGACTGACCTAGACTGATCGAGCCGACAGGCCCCGTCGCAGACGCTGTCAGACCTTGGCGTTAGCGTCGGAGACGCAAGCGGATGGCTCGCGACCAAGCGCCGACACGGCTCGCGGTCTAGCCTGACGCGACCGTAGACGAGGACTGAAGGACGCGAATCGCCTCGCAGGAAGGTGGACACCAGGTTGTCTGTGACCGAGTTCGACACGGCTGTGTTCGACGAACCCCGATTCGACCGCCTGCCGCCGCAAGACATTCAGGCGGAGGAGTCGGCGCTCGGCGCGATGCTGCTGTCGAAAGACGCCATAGCCGATGTCGTCGCCCTGCTCAGGGGCGAAGACTTCTACCGCCCGCAACACGAGATGATCTTCAACGCGATCACCGAGATGTACTCGCGCCTTGAGCCCGTCGACGCGGTGACGGTGGCTTCGGAGTTGACGCGGCGCGGCGAGATCGGCCGGATCGGCGGCGCCCAATACCTGGCCGGTTTGATGGCGGCGGTGCCGACCGCCGCGAACGCCGGCTACTACGCCCAGATCGTGCGCGACCGGGCGGTGCTGCGACGGTTGGTCGACGCCGGCACAAGGATCGCCCAGCTTGGCTATTCCAGTGACGGACAAAGCGTGGACGACCTGGTCAACTCGGCTCAGGCGGAGGTCTACGCCGTCACCGAACACGGCGCCGGCGAAGACTACGCCCATATCAAGGACATCATCGACCCGGTGGTCCACGACATCGAGGACATGTCGAAGACGCCCGGCCACGTCACCGGCATCCCGACCGGATTTCACGACCTCGACTCTCTGACCGGCGGCTTACACGGCGGCCAGATGGTCATCGTGGCGGCCCGGCCCGGGAAGGGCAAATCGACGCTGGCCTTGGACTTCGCCCGGTCGGCGGCGATCCGCAACGGCATGGCGTCGGTGTTGTTCTCGTTGGAGATGTCGCGCGAGGAGATCACCCAGCGGCTGCTCAGCGCCGAATCAGGGGTGATGCTCAAACACCTGCGGGCCGGCACGGTCCAAAACGAGTGGTGGACCAGGATTTCGGCGCGAATCGGCGAGATCAAACAGGCGCCGCTGTTCATCGACGATTCCCCCAATATGTCGTTGATGGAGATCAGGGCGAAGTGTCGGCGGCTGAGCCAGCGCAACGACCTCAAACTGGTGATCATCGACTATGTGCAGTTGATGACTTCGGGCAAGCGAGTCGAATCCCGTCAACAGGAGGTCTCAGAGTTCTCGCGCGCCCTGAAACTCATGGCCAAGGAGTTGAACGTGCCGGTGGTGGCGATTTCGC
The DNA here is from genome assembly GCA_031278665.1 of Bifidobacteriaceae bacterium. Lineage (GTDB taxonomy): Bacteria > Actinomycetota > Actinomycetes > Actinomycetales > WQXJ01 > JAIRTF01. Next base: position 2,430 of record JAITKC010000018.1, read on the forward strand.
AGTTGAACCGGGCGGCCGAGCAGCGCGAGAACAAGCGCCCGGAGCTGTCCGACTTGCGCGAGTCTGGATCGTTGGAACAAGACGCCGACGTCGTGATCCTGATCAGCCGCCTCGACTCGAAAGCCGACGAGCGGGCCAAAGGCGAGGCGACTTTGATCTTGGCGAAACACCGCAACGGGCCGACCGGCGAGATCAACGTGGCTTTCCAGGGGCACCTGTCCCGCTTCGCCAACATGGCCGACGACTTCTAACGCCGCCGCGTTCCGGTGGAGAGGTCAGCTGGCGTCCAGGTAATGGTCGAAGAAGCGGAGGGTTTCGATGAAGACGTCGTCCAAGTAGGCGCCGGCGTGCCGGCTGCCCTCGAATAGCATCGCGCGGGCGGGGACGCCCGCCCGCATCAAAGCGCTGGCGGCTATCAGCGGCTCCTCCGGCGGAACCAGTTCGTCCATTGAGTTGGCGAAAAACATCGGGCCGCTCGCGCCGGTGATCCGGCTGATCGGGGTCGCCACGTCGAGGCCGTCGAGATCCGGTCCGAGCAGATTGAACACCAGCCACTTGTAGTACCCCGGATCGGCCCCGCCCTGATCGATCTCGGCGCTGGGCCGCGAATCGTCGATCACAACCTTGTGCGGCACGGCGTCGCCGTGGCGGGCCAGGAAGCCGGCCAGATCCAACAAGCCCGACCACGAGGCGCCCGGCGCGCCGAGCGACAACGCCAGCTCAAAAGCCAGATTCCCGCCCGACGAGCCGCCGACGGCGCCGATCCGGTCGTGGTCGAAGGCCAGCGTCGAAGCGTTCCGAAGCCAGGCCACGGCCGCCAACATATCGTCCACCTGGGCGGGATAAAGATTGACACCCGAGGCGCCGTCTGCGAAACGGTAGTTGGGAGCGGCGACTAAGTAGCCGGCATCGGACAAGCGGGTCGCCAAAGCGGCCTCCTTGGACTTGTCGCCCTGGAACCAGCCGCCGCCGTGAATGTCGAGCAGTAAGGCCCCGTTGGGGTTCGCCGGATGGTAAATGTCGAGCCGATGGCGCGGGTCCGACCCGTAAGGCAAGTCGCGTTCGACGGCTGTGGCGCTCATGCCCACAAGACTTGCACGATGCCGCGCCCCGCGTCCCGGCCCCGCGCCGCCGTCTCGGGAAATCGGCTGGGAGTCCGCGGCGCCGCGGCTCCCCGGCTCGTCGCAAAGCCGCCCGGCGCCGCCCGGCCGGCGACATGCCGGTCTGGACGGGCTGGCCCAAAGCCGGCCGTTCCGATCCCGGTTGATCGTCCGGCGGGCGCTCGGTTGGCGGCGTGATTAATGGCAGGCTAGAGGGCGTGTCGGATTCGCTGCCCTGGCGTTCGCGTTTGGCGATCGCCGCCGGCCGGGCGGCCGGCGCCGCCTCGCGGGCGGTCGGCCGGGGGCGGGGCCAAGTGATCGGCGGGCGGGTGATGTTGAAGATCGACCCCCGGCTGCTCGCCCGGCTGTCCGCCCCGATGCTGGTCACGCTGGTCAGCGCGACTAACGGCAAGTCCACCACCACCCGCATGATCGCCGAGGCGCTGCGCGCCGAAGGGCCGGTGGCGCACAATTCGACCGGCGCCAACATGGCCGCGGGCGTGGTCACGGCGCTGGCCGGGGCGCGCCGGGCGGGCTTTGCGGCCCTCGAAGTCGACGAGGCGCATTTACCCGCCTTGGCCAAGGCCACCGGCGCCAGCCAATTGGTGCTGATGAACCTCAGCCGCGACCAGCTTGACCGCGGCAGCGAGGTCCGAATGCTGGCCGAGCGCTGGCGGCGATTCGCGGCCGGCCTGGACGGCAAGGTCGAGGTGGTGGCCAACGCCGACGATCCGATGGTGGCTTGGGCGGCCAGCGCCGCCCGCGATGTCACCTGGGTCGGCTGCGGCCAGTGGTGGAGCGAGGACTCAGTTCTTTGCCCGGCCTGCGGCACCACGTTGGCCCGCCCGGACAGCGGTTGGCATTGCCGGGGCTGCGGCCTGTCCCGGCCCGCGACCGACTGGTTTGTCACGGACGATGCCGCCGAAATCGTCACGCCCCACGGCCGTTTTCGCCCCCGGCTGGCTTTGCCGGGCCGGTTCAATGTCGCCAACGCCGCCATCGCGTTGGCGGCGGTGACCGCCCGCGGCATCGATCCGGTGGCCGCCCTGGACGCGTTCGCCAAGGTCACAGATGTGGACGGGCGTTAC
>JAITKC010000019.1 GCA_031278665.1 Bifidobacteriaceae bacterium
TTCGTCATAGGCGGCCACGACCGCCAACGGGACCGCCATCAGCCGACCGAAGACATCAAGACCGATCCCGACGCCCCCACGCGACGCTTCCCGGACTACGGCGCCGAGTTCCTCGACCACTTCAACTCCACCAACCAACACTCATTCTCCGCGCGCGACGCCGCCGCCGCGTCAGGCGGCGCGGATCGCGTCCCAGCAGGCCGCCACGATCTGCGTCTTGGCCGGTTCGTCGGCCGGGAGGTCCCCGAAGTAGAAGCTGGCCGCCACGGCGACGATGACGCCGCTGACGATCCGTTGCAGTAAGGCCACGTCGATGTCCTTGACCAGCCCTTGCGCCTGGCCGGCGGTCAGGATCGCCTTCGATGCCCCGAACAGGTGGCCTTGGTCGTCCGAGCCGTCGGCGGCGGCGGCGTCGCGCACGAAGAACGAGTATTGGTCGGTGAAATTGAACTGGTCGAAAAACTCGACGCTGTAGTCCAAAAAGCGTCGCATCAGGGCCTCGAAATCGACCTTGACCTCGCCAGTTAGCTGATAACCGCCGAGCACCCGGTCATTCATACGCCGCATCGCGTCCTGGTAGAGCGCCCGCAGCAATGTCTCTTTGCCGTCGAAATAGTTGTACATGGTGCCAGACCCGACCCCGGCCTGGTCTTGAATCTTGGCCATCGTCAGCGACTGAATCCCGTCGCGCGAGACGATCGCCAAGGCCGCGTCGAGAATGTCCTCCCGCTTGCCCATCAGACCCCCTCCCCTCCAACCGCGGCTTCAGATCTTTTTGGGGCCGCCGCTCGCCACCGCCCGGCGGCGGCGGTCGACGCCGACACGACCGGGCGGTTCCCCAGCCTGGTCCCGAGCGTCTAACGGCTGAGTTCAGCCTAGCGCCTGTTTTCGCCGCCTTCCGGCGCCGCGGTGTTGACAGGCGGGACGGGCGCGAGTAGCGTCGGGGCGGTTCTTGGAATGTTCATTCCAAAGTGCCGGCGATAGCCGCTCGACGAGGAGGCGCCAATGGGCGAACGGGATCTGGACCAGATTCTCCAAGCGTTGACTTTGGAGGAGAAGGCGGGGTTGGGCTCGGGGTTGAACGACCATTTCACCAAGCCGGTGGAACGGCTCGGCATCGGCTCCATCGAAGTCGAGGACGGGCCGCACGGGCTGCGCCGCCAACTCGGCGACGACGCCCTGGCCCGCGGCCAGGCGACTTGTTTCCCGGCCGACGTGGCCACGGCCAGCAGTTGGAATCCGGAGGTGGCGCGGCGCGTCGGCCAGGCCATCGGCCGCGAGTGCCGGGCCGAGGGCGTCTCGGTGATCCTGGGACCGGCCATGAACATCAAGCGGACGCCGCTTAGCGGGCGGAACTTCGAGTACTTCTCGGAGGACCCGTACCTGTCCGGCAAGATGGCGGCCGCCTATGTCCGGGGCGTCCAGGGCGAAGGCGTCGGGGCCTGTCTGAAACACTTCGCGGCCAACAACCAGGAGTTCTCGCGCATGTGCGTCGACGCCAAAATCGGCCAGCGGGCGTTGCGCGAGATCTATCTGCGGGGCTTCGAGATCGCCGTCCGGGAGGCCGCCCCGATGACGATCATGGCCGCCTATAACAAAATCAACGGCGTCTACTGCACCGAGAACAAACAGTTGTTGACCGACATCCTGCGGGGCGAATGGGGCTTCGACGGCATAGTCATGAGCGACTGGGGCGCGGTCAACCGCCGCGAGTCGGCCGTCGCGGCCGGCCTCGACCTGGAGATGCCGTCCAGTTACGGCTACGGCGACCGGCGGGTCGTCAAGGCCGTCAAACAGGGCCGCCTGGAACAGGCCGACTTGGACGCGGCGGCGCGGCGGATGCTCAAATTCGTCTTCGCCGCCCAAGACGCCCTCGCCGCGTCCCCCAAACCGGTGATCGACGCCGACGCGCAGCACGGCATCGCGCGCCAACTGGCCGAGGAATGCGTGGTCCTGCTCCAAAACCGCGGCCCCATCCTGCCGCTGGCGACCCAGGCCGGGCCGGACGGGCCTAGACGGCTGGCGATTGTCGGCGGCCTCGCCAAACACCCCCGTTACCAGGGCGGCGGCAGCTCCAACGTCAACGTCCGGCGCTTCGACGTGCCATTTGACGAGATCGCCGGGCGCGCCGGCGGGGCCTGGGAGGTCGCTTACGCGCCCGGTTACCCGGCCGAGGACAACGACGTCTTCTTCTCGCTCGAGCCGCCGAGTTCGCCGTCGGCGCGACCCGACCGGCAGCTTATCGCCGATGCCGTCGCCCGGGCCGAGCGGGCCGACGTCGCGATCGTCTTCGCGGGGCTGCCGGAGACCGTCGAGTCGGAGGGGTTCGACCGGGCCGACATGCGCCTGCCGGCCGGCCAGGAAGAGCTCGTGACGGCGGTTCTCAAAGCGCAGCCCAACACGATCGTGGTGTTGAACAACGGCTCGCCGGTCGAAATGCCCTGGGCCGACCAGGCCAAAGCCATAGTCGAGAGCTACCTGGGCGGCCAAGGCGGGGCCTTCGCCCTGGCGCGGATTTTGTTCGGGGAGGTCAGCCCCAGCGGCAAACTGGCCGAGACCATCCCGCGCCGCCTTTCCGACACGCCCGGCGTCAGGGCGCTTAGCGCCGACGCCCGCCAGACCGAATACGGCGAGGGCATCATGGTCGGATACCGCTACTACGACGCCAAAGGCGTCGAGCCGGCTTTCGCGTTCGGCCACGGGCTCAGCTACACCACTTTCGAGTATTCGAATCTGACGATCGCGCGGCCGGCCGTCTTCGACGACGAGACGGTCGAGGCGACCGTCGACGTCGCCAACACCGGGGGCGTGGCCGGCGCCGAAGTCGTCCAACTGTATGTGTCGTTTCCGGCCGCGCGCGTGCTCCGCCCGAAACAAGAGTTGAAGGGTTTCGCCAAAGTCTTCCTCGAACCGGGCGAGACCCGAACTGTCGCCTTCTCGCTCGGAGCCGACGCCTTCGCGCGCTGGGACGAAACGGCTGAGGCCTGGTTGGTGGACGCGGGCGACTACGAATTGCGCGCGGCCGCCTCTTCGCGCGACATCCGATTGGTCGCGACGGTCTTGGTGGCGAACCGCCAGCCCCGACACCCGGTGTTCGACTTGAACACCCCGATCGGCGAGATCGCCGTCCATCCGGGCGCCCGCGCCATGTTGGTCCAATTCGTCAAACCCTTTATCAAGACCAGTTTCCTGCGCCAACTGCCGGGCACGGCCGAGGAAATCACCGACCAACTGATAACGCGCTTCGGCGACATGCCGCTGCGCTCGTTGGCGCTGACCGGCAATCAGCTGCCGACCAAGGCGATCGAGCGCCTGACCGAAGTCCTGAACCGGGCGGCACGCGGCAAGAAGGGTCTGGGGTTGTTGTTCAAATGAGAACCGACCAGCCGGCCGGCCGGCCCTCGCCGGCCACCGCCCCGGTGCCGCTGCGGGAGAAGATCCTCTACGGCTTCGGGGACGTCGGCAGCAATTTCGTCTGGAGTTTCGCCTCCGCCTTCTTGGTCCTCTACTACACCGACTCGGCCCTCGTCGCGGCCGGATTTGTCGGCTCGATGATGCTGTTGACCAGGGTGTTCGACGCCGCCACCGACCTGATGATGGGCCTGGTCATCGAAAAGACCCGGACCCGGTTCGGCAAAGCCAGGCCGTGGCTGGCGTTCGGCTCGGCGCCGCTGGTGGTCGCGCTGGTGGCGACGTTCAACGTGCCCGCCAATCTGAGCGAGACGGGCAAGAACGTCTACGTCTGCGCCACCTACTTCTTTATGACCGCGATCTGTTACACGGCGGTCAACTTGTCCTACCACGCCATGTTGGCGCGCATCACTTTGTCGCAGCACGAGCGCGCCGTCATCAGCGCCTTTCGCGTCGTCATCGCGCTGGTCGCGGTCCTCGGCCTGTCCTTCGCCACGCCGCCGCTACTCGAGGCGCTGGGCGGGTCGCGCGACCAGGCGGCCTGGACCGGCGTCAGCCTGCTCTACGCCGCCCTCGGCTTGACGTTCCTTTTGGCGTGTTTCTTCGGGACCAAGGAGAAAGTGGCGGATTTGGCCGCGCCGGGCCGGCCGGCCGGCCGAACGTCGATCCGGCCGGCGCTGAAGTTCCTGCTCAGATCCAGGTACTTCTATCTGGCCGTGTTCTTGAACGTGGTGATGACGGTTTTCAACGGCGCGATCGGCGGATACGTCTACTTCGCCCGCGACGTGTTGGGCGATGTCGACTTATTCGGCCTGTTGTCCGCTTGCACGCTGCTGCCGATAATCGTGGTCGCCCCGCTGATGCCGCCGGTCTTCAAGCGGGTCGGCAAGCGCCGCTCAATCGTGGCCGGCCTGGCGGTCTGCGTCGCCGCCGGCGCCGTCCAACTCGCCTTCCCGTATAGCGCGGCGGTCGCCGTCGTCGCCATGTCGTTGCGATCGGCCGGGCTGGGACCGCTGATGACGGCATCGGCCACCTTCCCCGGCGATATCGTCGACTACATGCAATGGCGGACCGGCGTCCGGGCCGAGGGCATTGTCGCCTCGATCGCCTCATTCGGCGCCAAACTGGGCACCGGCCTCGGCTCGGCCATGCTCGGCTGGTTCTTGGCGGCCGGCGGCTACGACGGCGCCGCCGAAACGCAGAGCCAATCGGCGGTCAACGCCGAGATCGCCGTGGTGGTGGCCGTGCCGCTGGCGGTCTGCGGGCTCGCCCTGCTCGGCATGTGTTTCTGGGACATCGACCGCTTCCGCCCCCAAATCGACCGCTTCTTGGGCCAAGAGCGGCCGGCGGCCGCCCACTGAGTTATGCGTCACTCGCCGCCGGTTCACCTCGACATCGCGCCAAGCCCGCGCGAGGCGGCGGCCGAGAAGTCGGCCCGCAAGGCGATCAGCCTGGTCAGCCGGCTGCCCGGACCGCTGTTCGAGTTAGTTGTCAGACTCAGTTTGGCCAAGGCGCGCCGGGGCCGGGCCGGCTCGGGCCGCGACCCGGACGCCGGCGGCGAGTCCCCCGGGTCCGCCCCCTGCCCGATGACGCGCGCCGAGTTTCGCTTCGACGCCGGACACGGCGAGTACCCGGTCCGCTGCCGTTGGCGGCGGGACTTGTCGCCGGGCCGCCACCCGCTTTTCTACTTCGTCCACGGCGGCGGCTTCATCGGCGGCGACTCGCTGACCAATCTGAATCTGCTCGAGCGCCTGGCGGCCGACTTGGACGTGGTGTGCGCCGCGGTCGACTACCACCTGGCGCCCGAACTGCGCTTCCCCGGCGCCCTGGACGAGTGCGTCGCCGGGGTTCTAGGACTGGTCGCCCAGGCGGCGACCGGGCGCCTGATCGACCCGGACCGGATTGTGCTGGCCGGCGACAGCGCCGGCGGGAATCTGGCCGCCGGCGCCGCCGTGCTGCTCAAACGCCGCCACGGCATAACCCCCCGGGCCCAGGCGCTGCTCTACCCGGTCACCGAAATGGCGCGCCTGGACACGCCGAGCCACCGGTCGAAGGCGCCGGAGAACCGCGCCATGTTCCGATTCATCAAAGTCTGCCGGAAACTGTACGCCCGCGACCCCGCCGACTACCGCGACCCGCTGTTTTCCCCGCTGGCGACCACGGCGGCGGACGACCCGGACCCCACGCCGACGCTGCTGCTGTTGGCCGGCCGCGACGCCCTGCTCGACGAAGGCCTGGCCTACGCCCGCCATCAGCGTGAACTTGGCGCCTGGGTGAGAACTGTGGTCTACGACAACGCCCATCACGCCTTCGTCAACAACCTCGGCGACTCGGCCGTCGCCGACCACGCCGCCGCCGAAATCGCCCGCCTGATCGCCGACCCGCCTGATCGCCGGCCCGCCCCTGCGGCTGATGGCCGCCGGCCCCCAGGGCCCTAAGGTCGTTGACCCGGCTGGTCCGGCTCGGCGGCTATTGCGCGGGAGCGCGCCAGGTGAAACCGGCCGCCCGCACAGTTTCCTCCGCCTCGGCCGCCATGGCGCGGACGAGCTGTTTGATTTCGAGCAACTCGGCCTCGTGTTCGCCAATGAACTCCACTTGGTACTCGGCCTCGATATTCGCCAAAGTCCTGGCCGTGCCAACCTCGTCCGAACAGCGGGCCGCCTCGACCCAGGCCTTCGCCTGCGCCTCGGCCGAGGCGCCCGCCGGAATCTCCGGCTGCGGGCCGTCGGCATCCGGGTTTTGCCGATACCCGGACGCCTCGACGCACTCTTCCCAGGTCTTCATCGCCGCCGCCCACCGCTTGTCCGCCGCCGCCTCGAAGTACAACTCAATGTTCGCGCTGGCCCAAGGCTCGAATTTGGCGCCGACCGCCCCCCGGCCGACGAACTGCGTCGCGTGATCGCCGCCGCAGTCGTCCATCGCCCGGTTGTACAGCGACTTGGGATCTTTTGACGCCGCCGCGAACTCGGGCGAGTCCGGCAGCCAAGACAAAGGCTCCTCGACCGACGGGCCCTCGATCCCATATTCGCTCACATATTCGGCGTTCCACACCCCATAGCGCCAGTCCGGCATGGCATAAGGCGGGCTGGTCAAGATTTCCGCGATCCTGTCGTCCGGCGGCAGCCAGGCCGGGTCGACCCCCGCCTCGATCACACAGGCCCGCATCTCGATTATCCGGGCCGCGTTCAGCAAATTGCTTTCCTCGGGGGCCATGGCGTACTGGTCCAGCGGCAACCAAATCTTGGCCGTCTGATAGTCGAACCGCGGCGCCGACTCGACCGGCACCGCCTGATCGCCGCCCGGCTGACAAGCGGCCGTCGCCGCCAGGACCGCCAAAACCGAACATGCCCAAACCAACGATTTCACGCGCCACTCCCAACAGTCCCCGCACAACGGCCAATTCGACCGGCGCCGAACAGCGCCCCGGTCCCTCGCCAACAACAGTACCACGCATAACACAACACCGGTCGTCGCGACATCGCCAGCGACACCGGATACTCCATCAGCCGCGGTCGCGCGCTACTGGAGCAAGCCGGCCTGGCCATGCGTCCACAAGGGCGGGGTCCAGGCGCGAAAACTCGTCAGTCGCGGCCCTGGTCGGCCCGGACGGGCGGAGAGTCGAGATTCCGGCGCAGGTCCACGACGTTTTGACCCAGGTGGTCGACGCGCTGCGCCAGGGTTGCGCCGTCACCGTCGCCGCCGTCTCGACCCGCCTGACGCGCGACGCCCAGCCTGGATTGCCGGCGGCCTCAGCGGGAAGACAACATCAGTTCGACGAATCGGTCGAACAGATAGGCCGCGTCATGCGGGCCAGCGGCCGCCTCGGGATGGTACTGGACCGAAAAAGCGGGCCGGTCGAGCATCGTCAACCCCTCGACCACCTGGTCGTTGAGGTCGACATGGGAGACCTCGACCCGCCCCAGCCGCCCGCCCTCCCAAGGGGCCACGACCGGCCCGTCCAAGGGGACCTCGACGGCGAAGCCGTGGTTGTGGGCGGTGATCTCGACTTTGCCGGTGGCCCGGTCCATCACCGGGTGGTTGATTCCGCGGTGGCCGAAGCCCAGTTTGTAGGTCTCGAAGCCGAGCGCCCGGCCGAGCAACTGGCTGCCGTAGCAGATGCCGAAGAACGGCACGCCGGCGTCCAGAACCGCGCGCAACAAGTCCAATTCGGCCCCGGCCGCGCCGGGGTCGCCCGGCCCGTTGGAGAAGAACACCCCGTCCGGCGCCAACGCCATGACCTCGTCAAACGACGCCGACCGGGGAACCACCCAGACGCGCGCGCCGCGCTCGGCCAACAACTGCGGCGTCATGGCCTTGATGCCGAGGTCGACCGCCACCACCGTGGCGACCACCGGCCGGCCAGCCGGCGGCTCGACCACATAAGCGGCGGCCGCGGTGACGTCTCCGGCCAAGTCTTGGCCCGTCATCGGCGGCGCGGCCCGGACCAGCGCGACCAACTTCTCATAGGACCGCCGGCGTCCGAACTCGTCCAGCGCCGCCGCCCCGGAGAAGACGCCGGCCCGCATGGCGCCGCGTTCGCGCAAGTGCAAGGTGATCGCGCGGGTGTCCACGTCGCACAGCCCGACCACCCCCTGGGCGGCCAAATAGTCCTCGAGCGAGCGCTCGGAGCGCCAGTTCGACGGTCTCGGCGAGGGATCGCGCACCACGTAGCCGGCCACCCAGATCCGGCCCGACTCCGGGTCCTCGGAGTTGACCCCGGTGTTGCCGACGTGCGGCGCCGTCATCACGACGATCTGGCGGTGATACGACGGATCGGTCAAAGTCTCTTGGTAGCCGGTCATCGCGGTGTTGAAGACGATCTCCCCGGTCGTGGCGCCCCGGGCGCCAAAGGGCAGGCCCCGGAAGTGCCGCCCGTCCTCCAAGACCAGCAGCGCGGTCTCCTCGTCCACCTAGACCACCTCGCCTTCGAGCACCGTCGGCCGGCCGGCGT